>JAEDEG010000113.1 GCA_016293435.1 Clostridia bacterium | reverse complement strand
CATATCCGCCCGATTTGTCTTGAATTTGGAAAAATCCAAATGTTCCTCCTTTGCCGGTGCGGCAAAAATCGCCCTCAACCACTGCATTGTCAAGTGATGTGTTTACAAGATAATCTATAGCACTTTCCGAAGTGACGGAAATATTACTTCTGCCTGCCTTAAATGCCTTTCCGTTGCCATCTTCTCTTTGGACTATATAGGCTTCATTTTTTGTGTAGAATCCTTCCTTGGGTTTTACTCCAATTTCATCATTTTCAAAATCACGATACATGAGTACCCTGCTCTTAAAATCGGAGCCGTCGGGTATGTCGAGTGATGTGTCTTGGTTAACTGCCGAGTTAGCAGGGTAATCAAGTTCATTGTAATTTAAAATATAGCTGCCCTTATATGAGCGAATATAGTCTATATAAAAGGTTGTGGCCTCCGTTGCTTTAGCACTTTCAAAGCTCATACCGTTAATTTTTGATTTGGGTACATTAGCTCTGGTCATCACCTTGTTATTGCCAATATACACATCGGCTCTGCCCACATTGCCGCCTACCTTTAATGTAATATCAATCCATTCATTAAGTCGGTAGCGTGATACAGGTAAATCCGAGCCATTGTATATATTACCGTTTTTGTCAAAGGTGAGAACTTTTAATTTTGTAGTGCCCGAATCCAAAGTTATTGTCTTTTTAGAATTAAAATCGCTAAACATTACTCTTGTTTGCACATAATAAATCCCATCAGGTACGCTGATTGGTGCTTGTGCAACAAGCTTATATTCTGCATTTTTTAAAATTACTGCCTTATCAAGTCCGCCGTTTACTACTTTAGCTACATAGGCTTTTCCTGTTGTATTTATACCCGACGAAGAACCATAGGTAATACAATCGGCAAATCCCACATTTGTATATAGCTCTATGCCTGCCAAAGCAAATGACACAATATTAAAAGATGTAAAAAACATTGCTATCACAAGAATCAGGGATGTTTTTTTCATACTCTTCAATCCTTTCTTAGCTATTTATCGGCAATTTTTATAGGTTATCAACATATCTTTGTACTGTGAACCTCCGCCATATACTTTTACATATGAAATGCTGTCGGTGTTTTTATTGTGTTTGTATTCGCCGACATATTCATAGCTTGAAACCGAAACTTCTTTGGTTTCAAAATCAACTTCCATAAATTTCATAACCTTGACGGGAAAGGTGAGCAAATGCTCTTGGGTTTCTTCAAGGTCGGGATTATTGAACGAATTGAGAAAAGAAAAATAAGTACCTGATTTTGCATAGGGATATCCCATATATTTTGTAAATGAATCATAGCTTATATAAGTGTTTTTTGATACACTGACCGAATAGTCAAGATCATATTTCCATTCTTTAATATTATTGGTTTCGTCTGCAAGATAGAGTATTATATCTCCAAATTCCACATCTGCATAGCCTGTATCATCATTTTCAAAATAAACGGTACTTTTTACACCCGAAAGGTCTGTAATGTGTAGAGCATTTCGATCTTCGCCTTCATTGTTGAGTGCTCGGATTTTTTCGGTAACAATGCCCATTGCTGAGTAGTCGTTCAATCCCTCACCAACCGTTGTAGAATCATTTTTTACAACTATAAGGCGGGGAACCAAGAACTCGTCCATATCATATGCCGCAAAGGTGTTTTGTTTTTTGTTTTTGATAAACATATTGGCACTTTTGGAATAATAGTCTTCGTCATTGGAATATTTGGGTGAAAGGGGTACCTTTACTGCCAGAGTTTTATCTCCGAGCACACACACATTTTCAAAGCACTTAAATCCTGAATTGAAATAACTTATATTTTCAAATTTGGTTTCTTTCATCGAATCCGATTCGGTGCCGACTTCAACAGTATCTATTATTTTTAGCCTGTTGTCACTGTCAAGCTGATATCTTACAGCTTGCGGATATAAGGTAGCGTTTTTGACAATTGCATTATTGGAGGTTTTGTTTATATCTTCTCTTCTTCCGTCTATAATAAGTTTGTTTGAACATTCAAAGGTCTCAAAACCGGAGGCTGTGTATATTTTAAGCCTGCTGCTATCGAGCCCGTTGTTAAAGGACACTGCCGCAAGGTATCCGTATTCCCAGTTTTTAGTTTCAACATTATCGGGGCACAAAATTCTTCCAAGCGAATCCAAAAAGAAAGCTCCCGTCATTCCAACCGTAAATCTATCTTCATAGCCGCTTGATATTTTATATTCCTTTTCGCCGGATGCATCGGTAACATATACCGTTTTGCTTACTTCGTCTTTGGCGGTGACCTGACCCGAAACCTTTATGTCTGACATAACTGCTTTTATATAACTGTTGTCTTTTGATTTATACACTGTGAGAACATTGTTTTTTTTCACTTCATCAATAAATAATTCTTTGCCTTGAGTATCTGTAATTTCAAATGAAGATGAGTTGTCCACAGAATTATAGTTGATGCAAAAATCATTTTCTCCGTATATTATGTATTCGGTTCTGTCTATGTTTACAACTATCGTAGTGATTGCCTGATTCATAATCACTGTTTCGTATTCACCGTTTAAATCTCTGTCAATCAGTGTGAGAGCAGAATCATTGGCAACAAGGTCAGAGGGAACAGCCTTAGAAAAATTCTTACTATTATATATAAGAGTAAAACCACGCTTGAGTGCTGCTGTTTTGGTTTTGCTCCCGTCAATGTAAAAAAGCTTATATCCGTCTATGCTCAAATCATCATCCGAAGAAAGAGTAATTATTTTATTATTATTTTCATCGATACTGATGCATAAAACCGTACCGGTTTTGGAATTGGAATTCATCTTTACATAAGCTGTAACATTTTGACCTATAAGCTCGCAGGGTGAGTTGTAGGCATATTTATATATGGATTTGTCAAGTTCGATTTCATCTTTTTTGCAATTGGTACTTTCACTGCTGAGTGATGTATAACGATTGGCAGTCACACAGGCATTTATCTCATGTATGTTGTGATAAAGCTTCAATACATTTTCGCCTTTGTAAGAAGCATATTTATCATAATCACCCATGCCCACAAGCTGATATACATCGGCATGAAGTGTATTGTAAATAAGATTTATGAGCTTTTCGCCGTTTAAGGGGGTATTATCTGTGATAATTCCCTCGGTAATGCCTATACTGCCGGCAACTGCCATATATCCTGTGGGGTATCCTCCCTTTGCCGCCGCAAGCTCATTGTAGCCTGCAAGACGAACAAGTGCAACTATGGCATCAAGCGTACTTATGGGAACATCGGGAGCAAACGTGCCGAAAGATACTCCGTTTAACAAGCCCGCTGCACTAACCGCATGAATGTACGGTGCATATGCAGAATCTATGGGTACATCTTCAAACCTTATTGTATTCGGTGTGCAGATGCTTACAAGATTGCCTGCGGCGTGAGCAAGATACTCACAAAACATTGCTCTTGTTATTGTGCGTGCATTTACCTCTGCATCAACACCCACAGACTCTACAAGCTCTTTAACAATAGGTGATACGCTATATTCTTGCTCCGATTTATCATCGGCAAAAGCAAAGGAAACACTGCTGAAAACCAAAACTGCCGACAGCATAAAACTTAAAATACTTATCTTTTTCATCATTGCACTCCTTTTGTTAAAATGTTGTATATCATTTGAGCGGCTTCAGCCCTTGACAGACCGTCAAGCGGCGCAAAGCTCATATCGTCCCTGCCGTTTATAAGATTTGATTTGTAGAGTGCATCAACGGCAGCTTTTGCATAATCGGATATAGACGCATTGTCATTAAAGCTTACGGCTTCTCTTTCATCGGACAAGAGGATTTTTTTGTAGTCGAGTGTCCTCTTTAATATTACCGCCGCATCTTGACGAGTGATTGTATCAAAGGGTGCAAACAAGCCGTCACCCAAACCGTTTATAATACCGACATTGCTTAAAGCACATACATATGTGTTGAACCAATCAGATGATTTAACATCGGTAAATTTGGCATCGCCAACTGAAATTCCCGATGTAAAAGAACTGTATATCATTTTTGCAAATTCCGCTCGTGTTACTTTATTGTCCGGCATAAAATTATCATTGCCTACACCATTAACTATGCCTTGGGCTTTCAAATAATAAATTGCATCTTTTGCCCAATGATTTTCCGCATCTGAAAATACTGCCGCCGGGGTATTTGGTATTTTGGTATCTTCGGATGGCGGTGTGTATGAACCATCGAATTTGCCTGATGACAAGCTGCCGCCGGAACCGTTAGAGCTGCCGCCTTCCCACTTTGATTCTGCATTTTTTTGATTTGCAACGGCTTTGTGGAAGGCTTCTTTAAACTGCTCGACTGACGAAAAAGCAGTATCCATAAGACTAAGAATTACATTCTCCGGCGACTTTAGCTTGTTATAAGAGCTCATATCCATATTAAGTAAGCTTTTGTAATCTGCAGTTATAAGTCTTGCGTATATTTCATCATCATTTTCGCTGTTGATTTGTTCGATAAAGGATGTTTTGCAGAGTATCAAATTGAAATTTGTGTCAGAAATTACGGAGGATTGATTAATCTTTTGATATACTTTTTCCTGAAGTGATTTGTCAATATTAAAGAATTTGTTATCTGCACATTTAAGCACGCCTTGATTTCCGCGCACAGCAGACATGAAATCCTCAAAGCTGTATTCCATACCGCCGCAAAGAAGTGCGCTTATGTACGCAGCGGCAAAATCGTCGGAGGTGAGAGTGGTTTGCGGATTAAAAATATTTATATATTTTATTAGTTTTTCGTTATTGATGTTTGGGTTTGAAAGATCCTCTGATATGCCAAGCTCCAATTTATATGTGTTAAGCATATCCATTGTGATTGCCTTGCCCTTTAGTTCATTTAGCGCATCGGTAGCACTCAATTCATTTATAAAAAGGAAAGTCTCATTGTTTTGAGTCAGAGCACCGTCATATACATATGCCGTATAATATCCGCTTGGATACAAAGCTTCGTTTTGAGTTTTTTGCGGCATATTAACCTGCGTGCAAAAGCTGTTGTTTTTGTCTGCTTCAAGTTCCAAAATAACACTATAGAATGGATTTGACCCACCAGTCGGAGAATTTGCAGGCAAAACGCACATTGCAACAGTAGGCGAGTAAAATTCACTTCCGTTTACCGAAAGAGTTCCGCTTTGATAATCAATGTTAAGGTTTGCACCATACACGCATGATGATGTAAGGCATATTGATGCTGCGACTGAAACTAATCTTTTTGGCTTTATCAATTTGTAATTCCTCCTTGCGAAATTAAAATCTATTTAAATATTCATTCAATAAGCGGCAAAGCCGCGTCATTCAACGTTTTCAGTGGGAGATTGAACTCCCACTGAAAAAATTAAATGTCACCCGCCGCCTATAGAGGCGGGGGACATCTTAATTTAGTTATAATGCATTTGTTTAAACAAATGGTACACACTATCTCACTTCATATTATAACTTTTGCAAATTTGCTTTTCAAGTAACTTTTTATTCCATATCCAAAAAATTCCACAAATCATAGACTTGATAGAGTGTTATGAAAAAAGCAGCATCAGATTGATGCACAAAAAAACAACCAAATTACAAAAATTTGGTTGTAAATAAAAATACTGAATATATGCGGTTTAATTAATAAAAATCGGTTCTAACATTACATCAATTACATATTTTGAGCCATTCTTTTTGCGTTTATAACCGCCCCCTCCACAAGAGGTCTGTCAATGTGGTGCAGTGCAAAGTTTTTTCCTTTGGTCAGATATTTTTCTAAAATCGGAAAAAACACAGCTTTTTCTTTCATTAAATCACCACTTAAAAATACATCAATATTATTTTGGTCAAATTTTTTTGCAAGGTGATTTATTATAACTGCCAGACATTTCATATTTTGGTTGATTATTTCAGACGCAATTTCATCACCGAGCTTATATGCCTCAATTGCAGCAGATGCAAATGAAGATATATAATATTTGCCTAAGCTGTAAAATTTACTCATGTTTTCCAATATATTGCATTTGCATTTTTCTTCTATTATAGATTTTATGATTGTAGGCTTGCCGTATCCGTCATAATCGGCATATCCTGCACTTATGGCATCTTTGCCGATTGTATATGCGTTGCCGCCTTTGTCAAATAGATAACCCTTGCCCCCGGCGCTGTACATGACACCTTTATAAATACATGATGCAACAACTCCGGAACCTACAATTACCGATATATAATTTATATCCGTTGAATGTAATGCTTGCAAATTTAGACCTTCGCTGGAGAGCTTATGCAAGCCGAAATTAAATCTCTTAAATAAATCCTCAAAAACATCTTCAAGCTTATTTTCTGTAACTCCGGCCATCCCTGCAAACATTGAAATTTCATTAAACGGAATACCTTTACACACATGTTTGATTGTCATCTTGATGTTTTCAACAATAGCGCGTACGCCGTCTGTCTTTTCCATGCTGTCATATGAAGAAATTGTTTCTTCGCGAATTGTGATTTCCCGGTCGTCGCACAAACGAAATGTAATTTCGGCATCTCCGCCATGTATTCCGAGATAATATTTGATTTCACTTTTGGGTGTCAATAGATAATCAACAGTGACCTCCAGTGCTTTAGCGAGCTTTAAAAGTGCGTCGGTAGGTGCAACAAAGCTTCCGCTTTCCCACTTGCTTATAGACTTTCCCGTATATTCTATTTTTTGAGCAAGCTCGTTTTGAGTCATACCCAATTGTTTTCTGCACTCTTTCAGGTTATTTGCAAATATCTTTTCAATTTCCATAAACAACACTCCGTATTTTATAGGAATAACTTTATACAACATTATATATTATATTGTTTGAAAATACAATAGATTTTTGAGAGAATGAAATAAAAATCTATGTTTTGTAGGCTTGTGCTTTGAATATTATATATTGAAAGCAACATATAGCAACATTTTGTGAACAAAAGTATCAAACAAAAAATATTAAACATTGACATTTTAATGAAATGATGTTATAATTAATTACAAGCAAATGAACTCTATGCCGAATATACAAATGCATGGAATGTCATTTGAATTGAAAAAATACATATGCCGGAGGTAATTAATATGCTTAACGAAAAAGTAGCATCACTGCTAAATGAACAGATAAACAAAGAGTTGTATTCAGCGTATTTGTATCTTGATTTTTCTCTGTTTTACGACAGCAAGGGACTTGACGGCTATGCCAATTGGTATAAGATTCAGGCTCAGGAAGAACGAGATCATGCTATGCTGATTCTTGAATATTTAAAGAACAATGGTGAAAAAATAACCCTTGAAGCCGTAGCAAAGCCGGATAAGACTCCGAATACTTTGATGGATCCTTTAAAGATGGCTCTTGAACATGAGCAGTATGTCACAAGCCTTATTAACAATATATATGGTGAAGCATATTCTGTTAAGGATTTCAGAACAATGCAATTTCTCGACTGGTTTGTAAAAGAACAGCTTGAAGAAGAGAAAAATTCGGAAGATATGATTACCAAGATGGAGCTTTTCGGCAGCGACTCCAAGGGTCTTTATATGCTTGATTCTGAGTTTGCGGCAAGAGTTTATTCAGCACCCTCGCTGACACTTTGATAATTAAACTGTTAATGAATAAGGAGGTTTTTGCAGTGAAAAAATATGTATGTCCGTGCGGATATGTATATGATCCCGAAATAGGCGATCCCGATAACGGCGTTGCTCCCGGTACAGCATGGGAAGATGTTCCCGAAGATTGGGTATGTCCCACATGCGGATTGGGTAAGGATGCTTTTGATGAAGAATAATTTTGATTCAAAAACAAAAGCCCGGTAGGATTGACGATACAAAAATAAGTCTGACTCCGGATAGGGAAGATAATTCCTTTTTATCCGGAGTCGGGCTTATTTTTTCTGTAAATTTTAATCTATTAAAGTCTATTAAAGTCATATCCAATTTGTAGTGTTAAAATAGATATGTTACATTAAAAAAGACAACAACCAAAAATTG
>JAEDEG010000112.1 GCA_016293435.1 Clostridia bacterium | reverse complement strand
ACGACAAAAAGGTTTATCATTCGGTTTTTTGGGCGGTCAAAAATGCCCTCTCGGTAAAAAAATATGTGCCCGAGGTGCAGATGAGCTCCGATTCTAAGCGAAAGATAATAATGAAGGCTAAAGAGGATGCTGCCAAAGAACAAAACAGAGCCTCTCAGCTTGACATAAATCTATTGAGAGATGCTTTTTTCAGGCAAAAGACCGAGTCCGAAAGCCTTGATGGACAAAAATCTGCCCCATCGGTAAAAAAAGAGAACGTCGCTTTGCCTGAAAATACAAATATAGCATTTGCAGACACTCCCCCGGCAGCTGCGGCAAGTCATCCGGAAGAAAATACACCACCGGATGCCGATGTGCCTGATCATATTGCCGCAAATGTCTTTTTCAGCAAAGAGGATTTATCCTTTTTCAAATCAGACGATAGCGCGGGATATCAGTCAGACCCCGATATCATACAGGCTAAAGAGCCTATGAAAGATATAACAGCAAAATTTTTTCCCGGCAAACAAGATGTCCAAGAACACCCGGGCGCACATTACGAAAAAGCGGGTGATGATGCTCGCAATATAAAGGATGTTTGTGACAAATCAGAGCATCCTGCTCAGATTTCATGTAAGGCAGGTATAGATTTTGTGCTGATAGGTCAGGTCTTTGCCACATATATATTGATTCAAAAGGAAAACGAAATGCTGATTATAGATCAGCACGCGGCGCACGAGAGACTTTATTTTGAGCAGCTTTTGGAGGAATATCGAACCAAAAGCATTAGCTCTCAGAGGCTTTTGCTGCCGGCTGTGGTGAGTTTTGAGCCTGCGATTTTCCCCCTTGTGTGCGAAAATTTTGATTTTTTTGCAGATCTCGGCTTTGAGTGTGAGGAATTTGGCGATTGTGCAATTGTGGTCAGAGCGGCTCCGGCGGCTGTGACAGACGGCGATATAGAAGGTGCTGTCACAGAGCTTGCCAATCTTTTGGAGCGTGGGTACACCGATGCCCGAAAAACCGTGCTTGAAGATGCGCTTCACACCATAGCGTGCAAAAGAGCCCTCAAGGGCAACAGCGTTTTGGACAGACGCGAAATGGAGACACTTTGTGAAAAGGTGCTTTCCTTTGACTATATCAACACCTGTCCCCACGGCAGACCGATTTGTATTTCAATGACAAAGTATGAGATGGAAAAGCAATTTAAGAGAAAAGTATGAGGATATGAATACATTAATTCTGATTGTTGGGCCCACCGGCACCGGCAAAACCGAGCTCTCGGTCAAGCTTGCAAAGCTTTTAGATGCCGAAATAATTTCCTGTGACTCCATGCAGGTGTACAGGGGAATGAATATTGGCACTGCAAAGGTCACAGAGCCCGAGAAGCAGGGAGTGCCCCATCATATGATAGATATAATAAGCCCCTTTCAAAGCTTTAGTGTAAGCGATTTTTGCACCCGGGCAAAAATAGTGGCGCAAAAGATTTTTGCCAAGGGCAAGCCGGTCATAATGGTTGGCGGTACGGGGCTTTATGCCGATTCATTTGTGAGGGATATCGACTTTACCGAGACAACCGGCAGTGAAAAAATCCGCTCGGAGCTTATGGATTTTTGCGAAAAAGAGGGCACAGAGGCTCTTTTTCAAATTTTGAAATCCGTGGATCCCGAAAGTGCCGAAGCAATTCATATGAACAATGTAAAGCGGGTTATTCGTGCTATCGAATATTATCGTCTTACCGGCGAAACTATATCAGAGCACAATCGAAAAACCAAAGAAAAACCCTCGCCCTATAAGTATGTGTATATAGGTCTCACTCGCAACAGAGAAGAGCTGTATGATAGAATAAACAATCGTGTGGACAAAATGATGCAAAACGGGCTTCTTGCCGAGGTGTGGACGCTTTATGCTATGGGCTGCAATATGAAGCATACCTCCATGCAGGCACTTGGCTACAAGGAGCTTATTTGGTATCTGCGGGGCAAATGCACTCTTTCGGAGGCGGTCGAAATACTGAAAAGAGATTCCCGCCGCTATGCCAAACGCCAGCTCACCTGGTTTGGGCGCAGCACTGAGGTAAACTGGATAAACCTCTCTGAGGCATCAGACCCTGTGGCAGAGGCACTTTCCATATTAAAAAATAATGAGGTGACCCTATGAAAAAGCTTATCCCCAAAATTTTGATACTGATTTTGGCGATTTATGTGGTATACAGTGTTTTTAATATATATAACTCTACCGAAAGAACAATTATAGCGCAAATCGAAACCTTTGAAAAAAGCTACGAGTTTGATGGCATTATCACCCGCAGCGAATATCTTGTTTCGGCAGATGTGGAGGACAGCGGTGTTCTCGATCCTGCGGTTTCAGAAAACGAAATGGTCAAAAAAGGCAAGGTTGTGGCAGTTTATTACGACAGCACCATAGATGATGAAACCCGCACCCGTCTTGCAGACATAAACAAGAGAATAAGTGAAATAAATTCATCGCCCAATGAAGTGAGCATGTTAGACTCCAATCCCCAAAAAATCGGCGAAGAAATAGACAAAAAAGTGGAAGAAATTGTGGAGGCATCATTCATACGAGACATGAGTGCGGTTTCTGCGGCAAGGCTTGATGCATCGCTTTTGATAGATCGCAAGCTGGAGCTTGAGGGAGGAGGCGAAATAAAGGCGGACACTCTGGAGAGCCTCCGTGCCGAAAAGCTTCGTCTTGAGAGAAGCTACGGCGGCAAAAAAACCGAAATAGTTTCTCCCTCCCACGGCATATTTTCTACTGCGCTCGATGGCTATGAAGAAATTCTTACCTCCGAAAAGGCACTTTCTATGACTGTTTCCGACTATGAAACAGCCAAAAAGAAAGCTGTTTCCACCGAGGAAGCTGTAAAAAATGGTGTTGTGTGCAAAATTATTGACAATTCAAAATGGTGGATATCGATAAAAGCAAATGAACAACAGGCTACATCGTTTAAGCCGGGCGAGGCTGTCACCGTGAGATTTGCGGGAGAAAATAAGGATATACGTGCAGCTGTTGAATATATTTCACCGGCTCAGAGCGGTGACTATATTATAACGCTTTCGTCCATCGCATACAGTGAATATATTTTGTCTAACCGTTTTACCAGTCTTACCTTGGTAAAAAACAGCTACACCGGATACAAGGTGCCGCTTGAGGCGGTAAGAGTAAAGGACGGTAAGGCGGGAGTGTATGTTAAAACAGAAAACACGGTACGCTTCCGTGAGATTGAGGTGCTCTACAAGGACGATAAAAATGCCATTGTAAAGGCAGACAATACCAGGGATGGCGCACTTTTGCTCTATGATGAAATTATTATTGATATGAAGGAGTAACGGTTTATGTCAATCAAAAAAAATCTTGATACTATCAAACAAAATATTGTCGCAGCATGCTCAGAGTGCGGCAGAAATCCCGATGATGTGCTTGTGCTGGCTGTTACCAAAACCAGAACCGCCGAAGAAATTAACGAGGCGATACGGTGCGGCATTACAGACATCGGTGAAAACCGAGTTCAGGAGCTTTTGTCAAAATATGATGATGTGGACAAGAATGTCCGTTGGCACATTATCGGTCATTTGCAGACCAACAAGGTAAAATATATTGCCGACAAGGTTTCTATGATTCATTCGGTGGACTCTCTAAAGCTTGCCGAGGAGATTAACCGCAGATGCGCTTCAATCGGCAAGGTAATGGATATACTTATAGAAATTAACTCGGGTGAAGAAAACAAAGACGGTATAGACCCTGCCAAAGCATATGAGCTTATAGAGACGGTGAGCGGATTTTCAAATGTTCGCATACGCGGTCTTATGACCATGGCACCTATTTTTGCCGACCAAGAGACTTTGAAAAAGGTTTTTTCGGGATTATATCAATTATCCGTTGACATATCGGCAAAAAAATATGATAATGTAAGTATGGAATGTCTTTCTATGGGCATGTCGGGCGATTATGTTGAGGCGGTACGCTCGGGTGCCACCATTATACGTCCGGGAAGAGCGTTGTTTAATTAAAAGGAGGATACAAAAATGAGTTCAATAATGGATTGGGTGAAAAACACAATCGGTATTACCGGTGAAGAGGAAAACGAAAATTTTGAAGAACAGGTCAATGAGCCTGCAACCATTCCCACATCTCGCTCCAGAAGAAGTGTAAGCGAGGATATCCCCGTTGCATCGTCATCATCTGTCAGAAGAAGTAAGGTTTTGAACATTAATACAACAACTCAGATAAAGGTGGTTGTGCTCCAGCCGCTTTCCTATAATGATGCCCCTGAAATAGCAGAGCATCTTAAGGCAAAAAAGCCGGTTGTTGTTAATCTTGAAAAGGTAGACCCCTCTATTGCCACAAGAATAATTGATTTTTTGAGCGGTACTGTTGTTGCTATTGACGGCAACATGCAGAAGGTTTCAAAGCAGATTCTCTTGGTTGTGCCAAACACTGTGGGCATAATGGGCGAATTCAGCGACGATCTCAAAACTCAGGGTCTTTTTGATGCATTTTAATTTATGATTAAGAAAAATAATATAGTTATGCCCTCCGATTCCGATGAGCTCAAATTAATTTTGTCTCATGCATGTGATTTGTACAACAAGGCCGAGGTTTCGGGTAAGGCTTTTTTTACCAAATTTCTGACTCCCTCCGATGCAGCAGACATTGAAGCGCGCTTTCCCCAAAAGGAGATACCTCTTTGCTTTTACGGCGGCTATGACGATGCCGAAAGAAAAATTGCGGTGTTTGGAGAGGTGTATGACCAAAGCGAATATCCTGTGAGCGCAGTTATTGTGCGCCAAAAGGGCGGAAGGGAGCTCTCTCACAGAGATTATCTCGGGACTGTTCTTTCCCTTGGGCTAAAGCGCGAAATGATAGGTGATATTATCGTTCAAAGTGACGGCGCCATTGTTTTTTGCCTCGAAGAAATTTCACATTTTGTTGCCGATTCGCTTACAAAGATTGCAAACTCGGGAGTAGAAGCAAGGGTTTGCGCCGTGGGCGATTTTGAAGCACCTGAGCGAAAATACGAAAAAATCACTGCAACGGTTTCATCTCTCAGGCTTGACTGTGTGGTAAGCGCTGCAACAGGCAAGGCTCGCAGCGTTGCATCGCAGCTTATTGCGCGGTCTATGGTTATGCAAAACTACAAGGTGACCGAAAGCGTGAGTAAAGGTGTTATGGATAATGATGTGATCACCGTGAGAGGTGTAGGAAAGTTTTTGATAAAAACAGACGGACGGCTCAGCAAAAAGGGCAGAGTGTGTATCGAAATTAATAAATATATATAACTAAATTAAGATGTCCTCCGCCTCTATAGGCGGCGGGTGACATTTAATTTTTTCAGTGGGACTTCAATCTCCCCCCGAAAACGTTGAATGACGCGGCTTTGCCGCATATTGAAGAAAAAACCTGATATGCAGGAGGAAAAAACAATGCTTACTCCATTAGAAATTCAAACAACAAAATTTGCAACGGCACCCCTGGGATACAAAAAAGCCGAGGTAGACCAGTTTATGGCAGAATTCTTAAAGGATTATGAGTTTTTATACAAGGGATCTGCCGAATCTAACGAAAGAATAAAATCTCTGAGCAAAATGCTCGAATCATACAAGGGCATGGAGGACACAATGAAAAACACTCTCGTTGTGGCTCAGTCATCTGCTGAGCAGCTCACTTCATCTGCCCGCAGCGAAGCAGACACCATCATTGCCGAGGCAAAGCAGAAATCAAAGGAAATAATAGCAAAGGCAAACGAAAATCTGGCGGAGCTCACCGCTGAATATGAAGCTCTCAAAAAAGAGATATCAATGTTTATTATAAGAACAAAAGCAGAACTTGAGGTTCAGGTAAAGGGTCTGGACAACAGCTACGAAAAACTGCAAAATATGGAGAACAGCAAATGAAAAATCTTGCATCGGTAAGTGTCATAAAGGATATTTTAGCTGCCAGCGGCTTTAAGTTTTCCAAATCCTTGGGGCAAAATTTCCTCATTGATGAAAATGTTCTTTCAAAGATTGTAGAGTGCTCCGCCATAGACAAAAACAGCGGTGTAATAGAAATAGGTCCGGGCTTTGGCACGCTTACCCAGCGGCTTTGTATGGCGGCGGGCAAGGTTGTTGCAATCGAAATTGACAAGACTGCTATTCCAATTTTGGAGGATAATCTTTCGGATTTTGACAATCTCAAAATTATTAACGAAGACGTGCTCAAATGCGATTTGCACAAAATAATAGCTGCAGAATTTGACGGCATGGATGTCAAAATCGCTGCAAATCTCCCCTACTATATTACCACGCCGATCATAATGCATATTTTGGAATCGGCGCTCCCCGTTTGTTCGCTCACGGTTATGATTCAAAAAGAGGTTGCAATGCGCATTGCCGCCAAGGAGGGCACAAAGGATTATGGTGCACTGAGTGTGGCGGTTAATTTTTACAGTGAGCCCGAGGTTGTAGCTCATGTTCCGCCTTCGGCATTTATACCCCAACCTAAGGTGTCATCAACTGTCATCCGGCTTAAGCTCAGAGACAAGCCGCCGGTTGTGGTTGCGGATGAAAAGGGCTTTTTCAAGGTTGTAAGGGCGGCATTTGGTCAAAGAAGAAAAACTCTTCTCAACGCACTTTCCAACAGCCCGGCAATTCCCCTTGACAAGCAGGGCATTTCGAAGGTGCTTGCGGACTGTGCAATAGATGAAAAGCGCAGAGGTGAAACGCTCACCCTGCAAAATTTTGCCGATATTTCCAACAGGATTTTTTAGCATAATATGGTGATTAATAAAAAAGCAAAAAGCAGAGGGCGATGGGGATTCGCTTGCTCTGCTTTTTGTGTTTAATGATTGTAAGTTTATGGAAATAGCGCAAAGGCAAGGGGAATGCCTCTGCTGTCCTTCTATATGATTATCATATCACCAAATTATGTACAAATTATGAACAAATTATAAACTAATTGTGAATAGTGTTATTTTGTTAACAATCTTTCCGAGTTATTTTATAACCGTGATTTCTTTTCCTTCAAATATTTCTTTTGCATTATTGGCAAAATCTGCCGTTGTCAGGTCTCTGCTTCTTGTTATTTTCGGAGTTGAGCCAAAGGCAAGCTCATAGAGCCATGCGCCTTTGTAGCCGGATTTTTTAAGTGCATTCAATAAGCGGCAAAGCCGCGTCATTCAACGTTTTCAGTGGGAGATTGAACTCCCACTGAAAAAATTAAATGTCACTCGCCGCTTATAGAGGCGGGGGACATCTTAATTTAGTTATAAAGTCTTGTCCAATCAAGCTTGCCCTCTCCGGGGAGCCAGTGCTTTTCATCTACAAAATCGTAGTCCGAAACATGGGTTGTGATAATTTTACTGCCCACTCTTTTTATAAAATCCTCAAAATCCTCTTTCAAAAGATGGTTGGTGTCAAAGCAAACTCTGAGCCTATCATCGGCCGACAAAAGCTCTTCAATCTCAATGCTGTTTTTGCCAAGGCAGGTGCGCGGCAAATTTTCAACTGCTATAACCGCTCCGCATTGGGCGGCAATTTCGGCAAGTTCAGCCAGGCTTTTTTTTGCACATTCCATTTTTGCACTTCTTTCGATATCGTCAATTGGTTCTATGCTGGGATGAACCACAAATTTGTCAATCCCGATAGCCGATGCTTTTTTGATAAGCTCTGTAAAATAACTGATGCTGTATTCCCTTTTGTCAGAATCTACAGATGAAATGTCGATTTTTTCAAAGGGACAAAACGGAAGATGAAAGCTCCATAGCTCTATGTCATATTTTTGGGAAAGTGCGGCTATGCTTTCGTAGTCAATAGAATCATAAAGATCATATGACATAGAGATTTCCATTGCTTTGATGCCCGCCTCCCTGTAGGCTGAAAAAAGCTCATCGTTAATCGTCTTGCCGCATGATGACAGACCGATTTTGAACATAATACCATCCTCTTTTTTTTATTCAATTTATATTAAATTTTCAATAAGCGGCAAAGCCGCGTCATTCAACGTTTTCAGTGGGAGATTG
>JAEDEG010000111.1 GCA_016293435.1 Clostridia bacterium | reverse complement strand
GTATTGCAGACAAGGTTTCAAAAGATGATATCACAAAATGTATAAAATAACAAAAAGCGGATGCTCATTGATTGGAGCATCCGCTTTTTGTTGTTTGAAATTTATATATAACTAAATTAAGATGTCCCCCGCCTCTATAGGCGGCGGGTGACATTTAATTTTTTCAGTGGGAGTTTAATCTCCCACTGAAAACGTTGAATGACGCGGCTTTGCCGCTTATTGAATTTTTATTCTTCAAAGCAATTGTAGCTTTTAAGTATATGCATGCCCACATTATACAAAAACCTCTCAATTTCGCTTTGCATGGCAAGGGTAGGCTCCAAAAGACGTGTGTCGGCACTGTATTCACGGCGGTCGCCCTGCCAATAATGTGATGGACGAAGCACACTGCAGCATTCAAAAGTAAAATAGCCCTTATAGCCCGAATCTATGAGACCATGCATAACATCGTCCATGTTGACAGTACCGAGAAACGGGATGGTGTGCAGGTCGGAAGAACCGGTATTATCGTTGATGTGGAGCGCATAAAGGTCACTTCCCATAGCCATAAGCTCATCATACTGACTTCCTTCGCAGTTTGCATGGCCGGTGTCCCAGCAAACATGAAAAAGCGGATGATTTAGATAATCCACAAGCTCCTTGATGTCGGCACCGGAGTTGGTATAATAGCCATTTGGCATATTCGCCTTTGTGCCGTTTTCCACAAGCACATTGACGCCGGTCTTTTCCATTATGGGAAAGAGTGCAGAATAAAATTTTTTGTTCATTTCAAAAAACTTTGCTTTGTCCCATACTTCATCAAAGCCGGCATGACAAACTATGTTTGGTATGCCGAGAATCGCACAAGCCTCTATTGAACGGATTGTGTTTTGAAATATATCCTCCGAAATCACTCCGCCCGCCAAGGGATTGCCGCCGGGAGAATGAGCCTGCACAAATTTTATGCCGAGCTTGTCGCCGTAGGCTTTTAGCTCGCGGGCATTTTGCTCCCGATTGCCGCCCAAAAGCTCCATGCTTTTATCTACATCATAAAAACTGATGTCCACATACCGGAAGCCTGCATTGTATATGCAGTCTATACGTTCTTTGTAGGTAGAACAAAAACGGTTGAAATCCTCTGTTGTTGTAGCAAGTTTCATTATTATCGCCCTTTTCGCTATAAATAGATGCCATCATTATACATCTAATTATAATGAAAGTCAATTATAACTTATAATACCTATAACTTTATTTTTGGTGGAATAATTTTTTTTGGGTAAAATCAATAAAAACTTGCGGTTAAAAATCTTCTGCATTTTCCCGACACCTATAAAAAAGGCTCCCTTGTGTAAAGGGAGCTGTCAACGAAGTTGACTGAGGGATTGTTTGACTTCATTATCAATAAACATACATACTCCCTCAAAGTTTTTGTTCATATCAAGATTTGATATTCTTATAACTTTTAATCCATATTGTTCTAAAAACTCTGTTCTCAAAGCATCTTTTTCTATTCCTTTATCATCATAATGTTGCGAACCATCCAATTCAATAATAAGCTTTGCTTTGGCACAGTAAAAATCAACAATATATTTTCCTATAACTTTCTGTCTTCAATAAGCGGCAAAGCCGCGTCATTCAACGTTTTCAGTGGGAGATTGAACTCCCACTGAAAAAATTAAGATGTCACCCGCCGCCTATAGAGGCGGGTGACATCTTAATTTAGTTATAAACCTAATAGGATATTCTCTTAAGTAATCATACCAAAGGTGCTTTTCTTCTTTTGTCATATTCTTTCGCAATGCTTTTGCAAGTGGTACAATTTGTTTATTGTGTTTATAGTCCATTACAATCCCTCCGAGTTGCTACGCAACCCACCTCCCTTTACACAAGGGAGGCTTTTCAATAGTGTTTTCTTGTAGATTATATTATCATTTTTAGTGCTTTTTGTCAACAAAATCAACTTTTTACAAATAATTACATATTAACGTTAAAACCTTTTTGAGATTTATATATCATATCTGCAAAAAACAGAATGTCCGTTTTCGGTTTGGGCACTTGTATAGCTGCAATGGGTGCTGTTTTTTTGCACATTGAGGGTTATTTTGCTCATATCATGCTCAAAGTGTCTGAGAGTTGAAACAATGAGCATAGTCTGTTCTATTCAAAATATTTAACATCTGCTATTATTTTCATTATTTCAGTCTTCTTTTTTATTCTTTCTCTGCCGATTTATCGAGTTTGCAGTTTCTTGCATAAAGACAGATATCTGCTCCAACCATAATTAGATTGATAAAATAAAAAAAGAGCACATACCATTTTTCTGCAATTTGTGACATATAGACCGGATTTACAAACTTTGATGCAATGCCTGCTATGTACCCAAAGAAAATCAGACACAAAAACGAAAGACTTTTTCCCTTGGCTGTGCGTACCCGATAGGATTTTATAACATTCATCGGCCATGAGATACCAAAGCTGATTATCATTGTTATTTCAAAAATCTCTGCCATATTTTTTTCTCCTTACACATTTTTCTACTATTTTAGCACACATTTGCTATAATGTAAACAACCAAACAAAATACAGTGCATTAACTTGACAGTTATAGCAGTAATGTGATATAATCCGCTTGGTGATAAAAATGGAAATACTGCAGCTGAAATATTTTTGCCATGCCGCAAAAACGGAAAACTTCTCGCACACAGCTCTCAAATTTGGCGTGCCGCCGTCTAATATTTCGCAGTGCATACGCCGCTTGGAGAGCGAGCTTGACTACAAGCTTTTTGACAGGGGCAAAAACACTGTCAGACTAAACAATGCAGGCACAGCCTTTTATGAAAAAATAAGCAAGGCGCTTGAGCTTATAGAAAGTGCAAAAAAAGATATCGAAAAATCAGACAAAACAAAGGAAATAAAAATCTGCTCACTTACCAACAGGCAGCTCGTTATGCGGGCAACCGAAAAACTGCGTGCCAGAAGAGAAGATATTAAAATTGTGATAAGCCACAGCTATTCGGAAAATGAAAATTTTGATTTAATTATATCGGATGAAGATTTTTTGTCAAACGTAAAAAACCGAAAGCTTATTGTATCGGAAAAAATTGTGGCTGCAATAAATAAAAAAAATCCCCTTTCTCAAAAGACGGTGATAACCGCCGATGATTTGAAAAAAGAGAATTTTGTGTGTCTTAATGATGACAGTAACCTTCACAAAGCTACCCTCAAAATATGTGATAAAATGAATTTTAAGCCCAAAATCGTCATTCAGTCGCCGGATCCGTTTTATGTGCGCAAATGCGTGGAGCTCAATCTCGGAATTACCTTTTTCCCGTCGTATTCGTGGAGTGGTATGTTTTCGGAATATGTACATATAGCGGATATTGGAGATTTTTGGAGAAATACATATGCATATGTAAACAATTTGGGTGCACACGGTGAGGTTGAAGAACTGGTTGATATTATGACAGAAGTTGTTAAACTGTAATTTATTGCATTGTTTGTCAGCATACAAGCTTGCAGACATAAACCATGAAAATATTGCCGAAATAAAGTATAATGCTTGCATCATCACTCATAAATCCCTAATTCAGCCATGAGGATGTAACAAAAACGGTAATCTGCAGCCGTGCGGAAAAATCCGCCACGGTGCAAATTACCGGTTTTGTTATTCTGCATCATCCGATTCTATGGACGCAATATCCTTATACTGACTGGGGGTAAGACCGTAGAGCCTTTTGAAAGCACGGTTGAGTGCTCTGGCATCGAGATAGCCAACCATTTTGGCAATCTGCTCTATGCGGTATATGTTGAGCATCAAAAGCTCCTTAGCCTTATCTACCCTTACACGATTAATATAGTTTGACAAAACCTCTCCTGTTTCTTCTTTGAAAAGCTTGGTTGCATATGATGGCGATAAAGAGAGATAGTTACCGATTTTGGAAACATCGAGGTCGTGATTTGAATAGTTTTGTTCCACATATTTTCTCACTCGCTCTCCAATGGATTCGTCACTGTTGCCCTTACCCAGACCTATTTCACAGCAAATACCGTCGACAAGCTCAATGAGTGCTTCCTCCATGGATTCTACATTATCAAGCATTATTATGCTTAAAAGATTGTCAAATTTGTATCGGCTGCTGTCGGTCACCCTGATGTTTGAAATCAGCTTTACAAAGGTGCGTATAAGATTCATGGCAAGATAGTTTGCCTTGTCTCTGCCGCCGCCTATTTCTGTGAGAGCAGCAAAAAAAGATTTTACAAGCTCCTGAGCCTCGGCTGTCTTTTCGAGCATAGCAAGGTTTATCAGCTTTTCTTCGTCGTCGTGAGAATATATCTCGTCGAGCTGAGCTATATCAAAGGGCGAAATGTCCTCATCATATGCAGAGGTTATGAGGTTGCTTTCTATAATGCTGGAGGAGTTCTCCTGCAAAGGCTGATTTTGAAGATTAGAATTTGCCGATCTGCCAAAGTAAAAGTATAGACCTACGGATGACAAAAGAACAAATACGGCACAAATATATAATTTATCTTCAAAGCAAAGAGCCAATACTACAGCAATTACAAGCTGAATAATATTTAAAACAAGCGGTATAAGCCTATTTATATATTTATTCTTGATTGGGAAACCCCCCCTTCAAAATTGTGATTACAAATAAATCTTAGTTTGCAGCGCTTACGGGCACCGATGCAGAAAGGGGCACAATTGAGCCTGATTTCCAAATGAATGCCTTGGCGCTTGGAGCTGCAGCTCCAAATGCAGTTATTTCGTCTGATGTAAATTCGAGCTCTGCCGCAGGAGCGGTACCGTCGTTTGCAGCGTCTGCAATTTCAGCTGTCTTTACAGAAACGAGCTTGCTGCCGTCATAGAGCACAAGATAGCATTTTGCTGTGGGATAGCCGCTTGCATCCTGAACTACATAATAGTTTGCTTTGCAGCTTCCGTCTGATGCAGCTACTTTATAGACAGGATCCTGAAATGCTTTTACGGTTACTGCAAAAGTTTTTGCTTCACCTGTTACACCTGCGGCTGAAGGTGTGGCTGTCAAGTTTACAACAACATCTTCTTCGCCTCTTGTAACTTTACCGTCTGCTGTGATGGCTTCGTTGTTTGATGTCCATGTGAGATATGAACCATAGGGAAGTTTTGACGGGAGTTCCATATCTTCTGTTACAGATTCGGGGAGTGCATAATTTGCAAAATCTACCCTATCACATTCGAGGCGGTGTTCTGTTGCGGGAAGTGCATAATACATTTTGATGTTGTCTACTTTGATGGTTGTTGATGTGCTTTCGCAACCGATTAATATATCTCTGAAATTACGTGCTGCAACTGTTGACATATCGGTATTGAGATAAGCATCAACTGCTTTTTCACCGTCAAACCATACTGTGAGTCTGTCGGTTCTCGGATCAACAAAAATTTTAATGTTGAATGTTTTAGCTTTTGTTACAGAAAGAGATTTCCAACCGGAAGTTGCATCGGCAGAGTCAGCATGACGGGACTGGATTGTACCGCTTGAAGGCCATTCAATACCATAGAGATTAGCACCGCCGGTACCCTCTAACTGCAGTATAACCTTGCCGGTATTGGATCTGGTGATGTCTGCTTCAAATGCGGCAACACCGCGGAATTCTTTGTTGTCGGCAGCTCTCACACGGATACCCATGGGAGTTGAGCCGTTATAATTTGATGCACCCACAAATGAAAGCACACCGTTTGCACAGGTTAAGTTATTTTTATAACCTTTTACGTTATTGATGTTTGTCGGAACAACGTCATCATCAAAATTGTAATCTGCTTTCATATTTGCGGCATCGTTACCATAAAGAGTCGGGAATGCATTGTAGTCTTTACCTGCAACAGTTGCGGTGAATGATTTCTGTGTTGTTTCTCCGGCATTTACACCCATTATGTTTGCTGTAAGATTTACAGTATGGGTAAGGTCGTCGTTCGGTCTTGTAACAACACCTTTGGAATTGATGATAGATTCATCATCGGATGTCCAGTTTACGTATGAACCGTATTTTGCGGTCGCTCCAATGTTATCTTCGATAATGGCAGGAAGTGTCCATTCATCGAGATTTGCGGTGTCGGCTGTAAATCTGTATGCTGTATCGGGAGTTGCATAATACATTTTTACATCATCAATAGTTACGGTTGTGGATGTATCTGCACAAGTAACATAGAAGTTTCTGAATTTTTTGCCGGTTAACATGGTAGTTCCGGCATAACCTTCAGCCACTTTAACGCCGTTAATCCATGCGGCAATTCTGTCGGTACGGGAGTCAGCAAAAACAACGAGCTTTGCTTCGCTTGTTACAGCACCGATGGGGGCTGTGTTCCATGTTGTACCGACGCCTTCGGCATTGCTTACTCTGTACTGTGATGAGAAATTATTGTTTGCAAGCCATTCTGTGCGGAATACATTGTAGCCGCCTGTTGATTCAATACCGATATCAACGGGATTTGCCGCACTCTTTTTGATTGTAGCTTCAAGAGCCATAACACCTGTAAATTCCGCACCGGAATCAGATGTGATTCTGATACCCATAGGAGTTGTATTATTGTAGTTGGAAGCACCTTTGAAGGTTAATTTACCGTCAGCAACAGTAAGATCATTCTGATTACCTTTTGTGTTCTTTACGTTAGCTGCAAGAGTATCAAATGTGAGGTTTGTAAGGTAATTGCTTTCGTCACCTGCAAGAAGCGAAGGCATAGCAACATAATCAAGATCAGCACCTGCAACTGAAAAATCAAATGTTTTGGTAACACTTTCACTACCGCTCTTAACTGTTGCAGTGAGAGTTACGGGAGTTGAAATTGAGCCTGCAGGTCTTGTGATTTTACCCGAATCATCACAAACAGCGGTGTTTGAAGATGACCATGTGATTTCGCTGCCGCAAATACCGGTGATGGGGAGCTTTATATTTTGACTGATAATATTATCTGCCAGATAACCGCCGAAGTTAAGACAGCCTTTGGTGAGTGCCTCGGCATCGGAGGAAGCAATTTCGGCATCGGAGCCTGCAACCTCTTCTACCGCATAGAGCTTGAAGTCTTCGAGCTTTATGCTGTTTATTGACGAGTCGGATCTCAAAGTGATACGGTCAAGGCCGGCTATTGCAGCTGTGTTGCCGTCTACCGCATTTCTGGTCTTTTCGTTCATTAAAAATTCTCTGTTGTTTACCCAAATGGAAACTGTCTGGTCGGTGCTGTTGAAATACATACCGATTTTAATTTTTTCAAATTCGGATGCATTGGGTGTTGTGGGGTAAATCCAATCTGTGGTTGATTCGTTCACATAGCCTCTGTAGGAAAACAGCTGCATGTTTTCATTGTAGTTCTTATAATCCAATGCAAAAATCGTTGCGTCGCCTGGGCCATACAATTCGATCCTACCTGTGTGATCTTTAGGCTTGGTGATAACCATTTCGGTATAAAAGCTGCCTGTGAGCTTTTTGGATAAGTCCTCATAAGGATAGATATTTGCATTTGTATTGTACCACAAATTGAGACCTCCGTCTGCCTCAAAGTTTGGAGAATTATACGCAAACCGGCTGCTCTTTGTGCCATCTTCAAAGTCGTCATCTATAAGTGTACCCGTGATGGCAGGTGTTGTACCAACCTTGGTTGTGATGGCAGGCACCTTAAAGGTGAAATCCTTGGATCCGTCGGCTGTTGTGGCTGTGAGTATAACCTCAGCATCAGTAACTGCCGGTCTTGAAACAGAGCCTTTTTCGGAAATTACAGCTCTGTTGGAACTGGTCCATGTGATTTTGGAATCTTGGTAGGTTGAAGGAAGAGAGAGAGAGTCTACAAGCCAGCTTTCGCCGCCTTCTTCAATGAGGGGAGCATAAAGCAGGGATTCTGCTTCGAGCCCGGACAGAATCTGAGATTCTGCCGCCAATACACTTACACTTGCTGCCGAACATACAAGCATAAGCGAAAGAATTAGTGATAAAGCTTTTTTTAACATTTTTTAACCTCCTGAAAAGTTTTTTATTTTTAAACGACATTGATATGTCTGTTTAAACGGAATTTATGGTTTAATTCTCGAAAGCACAGTCGCAGCCTCTGCTCTTGTAGCATTAGCCTTTGGAGCAAAGCTGCCGTCTGAGCGTCCGGTCATTATGCCGTGATGAACTGCAAAGCGCACATACTCTGCCGCCCAGCTGCTGATATCAGATGCATCGATAAAGTCAAGGTCTGAGGATGCATCATCTGCAGCATAGCCGCTTATCTGCATTGCAGAAGAAATAATCTTACACATTTCTTCACGGGTTATGGTGTCGTTGGGTCTGAAATTGGTGTCCTTGGATATGATGCCCTCAGACAGTGC
>JAEDEG010000110.1 GCA_016293435.1 Clostridia bacterium | reverse complement strand
AAGGTTTTTGTCTTATTTCAAACAATAACGCTTCAAAATTGCTGCTGTCTGCGCTCTTTGAGCACCGTTTTGCGGCATAATATTATTACCTTCGCCCACAATGATTTCATTGCCGACTGCCCATTTTACAGCATCTTTTGCCCAATCTGCAATACTGTTCACATCAGCAAATGAAGATATGTCGCCTTTTTGAGTGACGTCTTTTCCCTGCAGAGCTGCAAATCGATAAAGCATAGTGACAAGCTCTTGGCGTGTTATTTGTGCATCCGGAGCATACTCTTTTTCGGATATACCGCTTACCACGCCTGTTGCCGCTGCCCATCTAACCGCACTTTCGTACCAAGCTCCACTCTCGACATCCGTAAACGGGTTATCTCCCATTTCCCGACTGCCCGCAATTCTATGAAGAACAGTAACTGCCATTGCCCTTGTCATAATGCTTTTCGGCTCAAACTCAGTATCAGAAACACCTGTAAACAATTTATTTTCATTCACGAATTTCACATCCGTACAGAACCAATCATTATCACTCACATCTAAAAACGGATTTGACCACTGTGATAAAATCCATTTTGCATACAATGTAACATTATTGTTCACTGCCGAATCAAACGAATACTTCTGTGTACACTCAAGGTCTGAATACCATCCTTCAAAAATATAATTTTCTTTAAACGGTGTATTTGGGGCATTAACTGTTGTACCTTTATTTATTGTATGTGAAAGGATGGTACTTCCTCCTACGGTGTTATAATCTACTCTGACTTTTTCTTCATTCACTACGCTATTGACAATGCCACCTCCGCCAAAAGTGCCGCCCGAGCTGCCACCGTTGCCATGCCCGGAATTTGAACCGGAATTACCGTTATTGATATCGTCATCAGGATTAGATGTAATGCCGTCAACTATTTGATCCTTGCCAAAATAAATATATCCATTTTTAAAGTTAAAGGATATTTCTTCATTATTTAGCAAGACTCTGCCGGGCTTGCTGCCTGTATACACCGTCATTTCATCAAGAATAACCGACTTACTGTTACTTTTATAAATCTCGACTTCGCATATCTGAGGATCGCCCGCCTCAGATGTCAGAATTTTTATATACCTCGCATTTTCCCTTGGAAATTCGAGTTCGGTGATATATCTA
Organism: Clostridia bacterium; assembly: GCA_016293435.1. Lineage (GTDB taxonomy): Bacteria > Bacillota > Clostridia > UMGS1810 > UMGS1810 > RGIG1828. Next base: position 7,248 of record JAEDEG010000110.1, on the reverse strand, counting down.
CCATCGGCATCGACTGTGGAACCGGTCATACCGATATATTCCCAATCCACGGCATTGTCCGAACTATATAGATAGTAAACATCATTTGTATTTTCAATTATTTTTATCTTTGAAAAGTCTTTCTTTTCATGCAAATCAATTGTGAGATATGCAAATTCACGGGGTGACGGGTGTGTTTGTGTGTAAGCAGATGTCCAACAAGTGGATACATCGCCGTCTATTGCATTATTTGCGATATCGTCTCCAAGGGTTTCTGAGGACCGACACTCTCCCTCAAGTGCCATATTGTCACTTCTGTCGCCGTCAATAAAATCTTTTTTTGATGTGTCTTTTGAAGTGTCAAGGCGAACCTCGTCGCCCTCCCATGTAATTCCTATATCGGATATTGTACTGTTACTGAATACAATAGGAAGCTTCTTCTTTGTATCTGTAACATTGGTGCCGTTTCGAAGTATTGCCTTTTTGTAGTTTAAATCGTTTTTGTCTACAAGGGCGAGTGTTCCGTCGGTAGAATAATCTCCGAAGGTTCTCTCACCTTGCATTGTAGTATCAAACAGAATATAGTATGCAGTTTTATCCACCTGACCGTTTTTTTGATCTGTTGTGTAAAATTCAAACGCATTTGCCTTATCTTCACTGACATTAAGCGAAAGAGGCGTCGTTTGAACGCTATAATTATCCTGTGCACGCATTGGGTAGAGAACTGTATTGAATGTAACCGTACCTTTTGCCTCTTTGTCATATCTTACATAATCGGCAAAAGTATAGCTGCTCCCTACAGCCCAATAGCCATCTAAAACATTACTTTTAATTTTATCTTTCTGCGTGACCGGCGCAACATAAATATTGGCACTGTTATTAAAATTGGTTCTGAAGCTGTCGCCGATCATAGTAATATTTGCATTAGGCTGAGAATGCCAGTATTGTTTATATATATTTGTTGATATTTTGTCCTTGGTAGGTTCTATATAATCGGTTACAATAAAAAATTCGGGTTCTACAAACAATATATCGCGATACATGATATAATCATCGCTAAGCATACTGTGATTTTTATATCCTTCGGTTTCAACGCGAACATAGTTATACATATCATTGAGCTCGCTTATGTCCTCATGAACGCTTCCGGGAGTACCTCCCGATTCGGCCACAATATGCTCACCGAGAGCTTCAACATCTGTTGCATATGCACCTTTTTGGGTTACATTGTTTATCTCAACCGCATTTATTGCTTTACTTGACAAAAGCCAGCCTGTAACAGGTGTTCTGTAATTATAATCCTTATGAGTGGACTCCATAAGCAGTGCCTGCCCGTATGCATATATATTAAGACCGAGATCATCATTTTGGCCGTGTGACTTAAGATGTCCGCCATTTGCATTCGTTTGTGCCGCAACGGCATTTTCGGACCAATCGCTTCTCAGAACAACTCTCTTTGTTTGATCCCATATATATGACTTTTTATCGGGCGAAGTGCCTTCATTGCGCTCTGTAGAAAGATAGCGGAGCTGCGGATCATCTACCAAGCTCAAAATTGACAAGCAGTTTGTCATCTTGGTTGTATAGGCCGCCTCATGCCCCTGCTGCCAGGTACCAAACTGAGGATTTGAATATCTCAGCATATACAGGCAATAGCCTTTCATCTGATTGATGGTCTCTTCGTCCAGATACTGTGTCAAATCAACATTCAAGCTTTGTGCGTAGCTGATTATCATCTGTGCCATATTAGAAAGGAATAAGGTATAATTCAGTGACACTTCACTCGACGAACCATCGGGCATAAGATCCTTGTAGTAACAATACCACGCTCTCCACTTGCCTACCTCTATCCAGCCTCCTTTTTTTCCGTTGGTGGGAGGTGCGTCTAATATAGGATCGTCACAAATTCTGTACTCGTTAAATGTTAGTGATGTACAAAATACACCCACACAGTTTGACGTTCCGAAATTATTCAGCTCATGTGTCTCGTCCCAGGAATTTATACACCACTCCATCATCATATAGTCATATTTGAGTAAAATAGTTAAATACTCCGGACGCATGTAATCGCTATATAGCATTTTAATAAGGTAAGGCTTTGTTTGATAAAGATACATTCCGCTTGTGAGACTATGCTTGTCGGTCTCAGTCAGTGTTTTATGATTAATTCTGTCAAGCCACACTCTCATTATATGAAAAGCGTATATATCATCTCCGGTGGCCTCACACGCCGGTATCATTGAGCTTAAGACATTTCTAATTTCTGTATCTGCCAGACCGTCCATCCATTCCTCACCGTCGTATGAGGAGGGAAGCTCCTCAACAGATGAGAAGGTACAATTATCCTCCGACCACTCAAACACACCCATACTATACACAACAATATCCGAAAAATTCTTGTTTAACGCGGGTGCTCCTTCTTCATCGGATTGGACACTTGCTCCGTACAAAGACAAATGTGCAGAGGTGATGCTGTCGGTAGGGCTTATATCCGAAAGATTAAATCTTAGATATATTCTTTTGGTGTTATCATCTGTTCTGTCTCCGAATTTTATTGATGAATATGATTCATATGCACTAAGCGTGTCATATTCGCCGTAATTTGACTCGGAATTTAATCCGCCTATTACCATGGCATCATCGGAAGGAGTGTATGTTCTGGTTCGGCCGTTTACAACAACGGTCAGCTTTGGCTTGTTTTCCTCCGCTTCTTTTGAGTTGAAAATAACCGCTCTGCCATCTTTTTTTATTGTTGCAATTGCAAAATTTACATTTGAATTGATATCTGATACGCTGATGCCATCCTTTACATCTATTTGATAATATTTCTCCTCGGCACCGATTTTACTGATGGCTAAAGGAGTTTCGGTATATGCATCGATATTTTCAAATGCAAGTCTCGCCTTTAGCTTTGCCAAATTGCTCACTGTTGATGCGGAGGAAAATGAATGATTTTTGAATTTATCTCTGTAGTAATTCAAAAGTTCAGACTTTGCTCCGTAATAATCTCCGCGCTGTGCCGCTTCCATAACAGGCTCCAGCTGCGAAACACGCTCATAGTCCAGATAAGACTCAACCGTCCACTGCTGTAGATCCCGGTCATACTTACCAAAGAACTGTTCATCCGAAATCATGCCGGTATCTTCGTATTGAAAGCTGTACTGCTCCATTGTTTGTTCGCAATATTGTGCCCAGCTTGATTCGTCTGCAGCACTAAAATAACTATCGGAGCTGTTTACAGACTCTATTATTTGGTTTGTTTCGGCATGGGCAGAAAAAGATGTCAATAATACTGAAACTGCAATACATAAGCTTTGCAAACGCATGGATTTTTTCATAATTTCACCTCTTTATTTCACTGCAACACAGCCGGTAATTGTACCATAATAAGTTATTACATAAAGTCTGTCGCTTCCGACATCTATGTCGCTCAAATCTGACAGGTACACATTCTTACCATTTCTATCTACGGCAAAAATAGGCGGTGTATTTCTCTGTGCCAGGTTAACTTCTTTAATTAATCCGGCGCAGTTAAGTGTTGTTTTGACCACCAAACTGTAGCTTTTCTGATCTATTTCATTGTAGGAAAAGTCCAAAACATTTCCAAAATACTGCTCGTTTTGAGCACCCTCATATTTTATAAATCCGTTATCACTTATATCTGAGAAGGAACATATCCTTTCTGCATGACCTGCTGTAGAGTCCAATTTTTTTGAATAGTATATCAAATCTCCCCTTTTTAGATTTTTCCACTCATTTGCGACTACATTGCTTTCATCAATAACAAACCTTGTGTCACCGCTTCCTGTTATAAGCTCCACCTGAATAACCATGCTGTCATCCTCTTTATGATAAGCCTTGCTTACATTTGCTACCATAGCAACCGAGCTGGAATTTCTTTTTATCGGTGTGACGTCATTGCAATCCATCTGTTCGGTAAACACAATCAGCTCTGCCTTTTTTGTGACATTGTTATATTCGTAACCCAAAACCTCATATGTGATGCTTGAGCTTTGTGCACTGATTTCCAACGGTACAAGATAGTCGTCATCGCCTGACACCTGATTTCTCGGCACACAAATTACAACAGTTTTATCATCTATGGCAAACGGACTTCTGTTTGAATTACCGCCGAATATCTTATCGTATGGCATATACTTCATTCCGGTGCCTCCGCCAACTAACACAGGCGATTTAAGCTCCTTTATACCACCGTCACTGCGCAGGTCATATTCATATATTCCGGTCTGCAAAATACCTTGATTTTTTGCATAGCGAATCCCGTTTATCAATGTTTTATCATCTACGGTCAATTCTTTGATCTCGGAATTGCGGCACTTAAGTTTGGGAATCGTATTTGTATCATCAAGATTTTCGGTATTCTTTTCATAAATATACTCAACAACCGAACCACACAGCATTTTTACGGTTGTTGTACCGAAAAGACCATTGTCTATGCCTACTATATATCCAAAATTTCTGCTGCCATCAACCTTCTTTACACAGGCAACATAACCTCTATAATCTATATAAAGCTTTATCGTATCGGTAAAATTGAATTCAAAATTATCCGACTTATAATATGGGTATTGATTATCGTTAATTATAACTGTATCATTTGTTAAACCGCTTATGTTTCCTTCTGCGGTATCTGCTGACACAATAAACTTACACACCTCTTTTTGTTTATCGGTGATTATACTCAATATACATCCGGACGTTATATTTTCTGCCGATATAAGTCTGTTATCTTTATCCTTTAAAATATAATGTACATCATCATCAGTTTCTATATTGATATATTTAGAGCCATTAAATTTGTACGGATCTTCTAATTCTATTATATTGCCCCTTACTCCTTTGACAAGCACATTTGTGTATTCTTCAATCATGACAATATCTGCCGACTTATCATCGTTGTTATCTATAAGATTCACACAGCCACGATTGACCTTAAAATCCGATTCGCTGTAGGAATTTAACGGTCTGCCTCCGTATAACAGACGAGCTTGCGGTGAAATTTTAAATACCGTTTTGCCGGTATCGCCATAACGCAATTCCTTGGATGAAAAGCTATAAATATCATCATCGTCTATAGACAAAGTATTGTTTTTGGAGGTTGCCATTATAGAGATAATTACAGGTACAGATTTAGAAGCATCCTCTACAAAAAATGTGACGTGCATGCCAAAATATTCGGCAGCTGCTGTACTACCGACATTATAAACCTTATCGTCAATTTCTACCTGTGTGTTTTCCAAAGCATCATTGGGTTCGTGTAAATAACTGTCTGCATTAGCCGTTACAATTCCGCTTAGCTTGCTGATAGATTTATTATGTTTATTTTCTCTCAGACTTCTGAATGTAATGTTTTGTTTTTTATAATCTCCTGAGTCTGTCTGCAGTACCTGCTCTATATCCAGCGCATTATACAATAGCTGAACAACATCACTCATTATAAGCTTATCGGTATTATTTATTTTCTTTATAAGCCCGATTGAACGGGCAACCGTGAAACAATCACTGTAGGTCAAAACATTTTTATAACCCAGTGCACCTATGAGTGTTGAAGCAGCCTCTTCCAAGGTGATCCGACGATCCGGTTCAACTGTTTTTTCCGATATCTTATTCATCAAACCGCTCTGTACCAAAAATACTATTTGGTCTGCATATGGGTGTGCATCGGTCAAATCAGAAAAAATTCCATCTGAATTAATTTCTACTAAGTCATCATATTCCATCAGTCGAACTACCATTGCTGCAAATTCTGCTCTTGTAACCGGCGCCGACATAATGATTTGTCCATCATCGTTTGGAACTATGATGCCGAGCGATAAAAGATCAAAAACTTCATTGCTCTCTGATGCTGCCGCGTTAGCTGAAATACCGACAAACATGGTAAACGAAAGTATAATTGCAATAAATCTAAATGTCTTCATTTTTATTTTTCCCTCCCCTATTTGCTGTAGGTAAGCAATCTGTATATTATAACCATTGCCTGATCCCTGCTTACATTACTTTGGGGAAGAAAGCTTCCATCCTCCATGCCCATTATAATGCCTGCTGCACTCATTCTGTCGATGCTTTCTTTCGCCCAATCACTTATCTGTGCTGCATCGACAAAAGTCTTAGCACTACCTTCTTTGTTTATATCAAGCAATTTTGCCGATGCATCAACAAGTTTTGCCATCTCTTCTCTGGTAATGATGTCATTAGGACGAATCATTCCGTTATAACCGTTCATAATATTTGCTGCTGCCAATCTTTTCAAGGCGCCATTATACCATTCGCTGTCCGAAACGTCGACAAATTCATAATCAACATCAGGATCATCCAAGCTTAAAATTCGGTCAAGCATCACAGCAAACTCAGCGCGGGTCACCTTTCTGCCGAGCTCTAAGCCCGACTCGGTTCCCAATACATAGCCGTTGTCAATCAAATACTGTATTTGTGCCGCACCCCAATGTCCTTCAAGCTCAGGCCAAATATTTTTATCTTTATCTGTCTCAACTTCTTTGTCTGTGGTTTCATTCATATTATCGACAACTGTAACTGTTGTGCCACCCATAGAAATTCCGCCCCCTGCACCGCTGAAGCTTCCCGAGCCTCCTGAGCTACCTGAGCCTCCCGAACTGCCCGAGCCTTTAACAGTCACATGGAATTTTCTTTCAAACGACACACCGTTTATTGTAACCGAAGCAGTTAAAACAACACTTGTATTGCCGCTTTTGGGATTTATCTCTGTTTTTCCGTTAGATACGCTTATAACCTTACTGTTTGATGAAGTCCATGTGATTGTGTTTCCATTTGCATCCTCAGACGGAAAGTTATATCCCGGTGAAACTTTATCCGGTATCTCCAGCTTGTCTAATGCACTCAGGTTATTATCTCCGCCAAAGCCGCCGACATAAATTCCGATTTCTGAAAAGCCTGCGGGCAATGCATTTATTTTACTTGCATTTATTCGTATATATTTTATTGTGCTGTCAACTTTATATATCGTTCCTTCATCATTTGTATCTTCGAGCGATGATAAAAAGTAATTTGCTCCGTCATTGCTGTATTCCACCGTATACACCAAATTATTTTCTCCATATGTTTGGAGTATTTTTATGTAATCAATATAAAGCTCATCTTTCAGTGTAATATTTATATTAAACGGTGATGATGTTTCGGTATTGTATGCCGTTTCTTTGTTGTTATCAAACATATAAGTGAGCTGATATATTTTTGCCCCTGAGGTTGCATTGCTTGCACCTACATTTAAAT
>JAEDEG010000016.1 GCA_016293435.1 Clostridia bacterium | reverse complement strand
ACTGCGGTGTACCGCTTCTTTCGATGCATGCCCCCTATGAAGTTGCAAGCAAGGCAGATGTTTATATGGCATATAGAGCGTATAAGGCATTTTATGAAGCTTTGTAATTAAGTTGTAAATGCACTATAGTTAAAAAAAGGTATTTCGCCGATTGGTCGAAATACCTTTTTTATAGGAAATGATATAATTTATTAGCTTGAGCAAATCTATAAGCCGGGTTCTGTGTTAGACAACTATCTATCTACGATATACATTTCTGCATACCTCAAGCCACCCAAAAACAGCCGAGCAAGCCATATGTTATACTTGGGTGTTGCATCAGATGGGGTTTACACGCCAATTCGATCTCCCGAATCGCGGTGAGCTCTTACCTCGCCTTTTCATCCTTACCGAATTGTATCGGCGGTTATTTTCTGTTGCACTTTCCTTAGAGTTACCTCCACCGGGAGTTACCCGGCACCCTGCTCTGTGATGCCCGGACTTTCCTCATGCAGCGCCTTACGGCATCTGCCCGCAGTTGTCTGATTTGCTCCATGTTATGATAGCACAAAACCGTATTTTTGTCAATTAAAATTGATGAAAAAATATGATTGAAATTTGATTGAAATTTTTTTTAAAAAAAGACTTGATTTATTTTAATTTTTGTGTTATTATATATAAGTCGCTTAGTTAATATGCCGGTGTGATGGAATTGGCAGACGTGCGAGACTCAAAATCTCGTGGTAGCAATACCGTGTCGGTTCGACCCCGACCACCGGCATTAAAAATCCGTACGCTTTTGTGTACGGATTTTTCTGTTTGGAAAAATATTCATATACATATTAGGCTCTATACACTCCAAAGGTGCTATAGGTGAAAAAATATGCAAAGTAATTTTTCGCTATTCGGTTTTGTCTGCAGCAGAAATAGAGCTTTTAACTTTGGAAATTCTTGAATCAATCTTTTTTTCGAGTTCTTCCATTTCTTCCGAAATTATATCCATGCTCGCCTGCGGATTGTGATTAAAATAGGTTTTGGGGACGGCATCTTCGGACACCGGAACAGATTTACTCATTATCTTTTCGCATACGCATATGCTGTCACCCGCTAAAATCTGACCGCAATATTTGCACTTTCTGCCCTCAAATTGTTCCGGCTTTACAGTAATGCCGAATCCTTCTCCCATGCAGGTGCATTTTTCACCGGGCTTGAGACTCTTGCGGCAATATACACAAAAATCAGAGGATTCTTTGCGGTTTTCTCTTTCCATAACCTTATTGAGTGTTTCTTTTCCGCTGTTTCTGCAGCTGCATACACTACCCTTTTGAACAGGATTACCACACTTGGAGCATATATACATGTCTTCAGCAATTTCCGGCGTTCTTTTTTCTGTGACCGGAGTAGCTTTGGGAGCATATATAAAAGACTCTTCTGCTTCGAGAATGCTCAGACGGCTGTTACGAACATTAACAAGCGAAAAAAAGCTCAAAATCATTGCACCGACATTAGCTATACAGTACAGCCATAGTAATGTTGTAGGCAAAAAAGTGCCGTCGGTATTAACAAAAACAGCAATAAGCGAAACAGTCAAGCAACATATAAGGGAAGAAATATATGTTGCAACATTGCGAATATTATATTTAACATCAATTGCATTTATAATAGCTGATATAAACGGTGCAATCAACAAATATGACATAAAATATGCCGGTTTAAATATCACTTCGCCGTCAACTGCAAGACCTATCATAAGATTGATACCGTCTGCGTAGATGCCTTCCGTTTTGAAAAAAGGGAAAAACAGCATAAACACACTGAGAACCTGAATAACAATAATTGTGCATCTCAAGACATAATCATTCGTTTTGGCAGCTAAGCCACCCACTCTACGTTCATATTTGCTCGCCATGATAAATGTTGGTATTGAGCCCAAAACCGGAATAACTGTGCACAAAAAAGTTCCGAAAAATCGATTGTGCTGTCTGCCTGCAAAAAGCAATCCTACAATCTTGATATAAGACGCATATAAAAGAAGCACAATATATATCCACATGAATACCGACATTAATTTTACCTCATTTCACCTATGTATAAATTTATTTGTTATATCTTATCAGATAGTCAACACCATAACCAAAAACTGCGCCGAGGGATAAAATAAGCTTAAGATACCATGCTTCACTCAGGCAATCGACTAATGAAAACCACGCCTGTGTATTGAATGAACCCCGAAGCGGATAGATAACCATAGCTTCAAATATGTTGGATGGTTCACAAATACCCCAGCAAATAAGTGAGAAAAGTGTCAGAACAAATATAAATGCTGCACAAAGCAATGAGTATATTTTGAAGCTTTTGATTTTGAGAGGCCAAAGAGCAAATACTATCGGGAACAGATTGGCAATGAAAAATATAAACATCCAGATTGCCCCTGCGCCAACACCGCCAAGCTCTGCCGATTTGCCGATTGGCCAGCATATATCGGGCATATACAAGTACATACATACCAGATAAACCAGCGCAAGTGCAGACATACAGCCAAAGCCTATATAATCCATCAGTTTGTTTTTGGAATCAAGAAGCTTTGACGGAATATATTTGACGACGATATCTGCAGCCTTGGCTTTGATATCTGAAGTTTGGGCAGATGCAGATGAAGCTGATGATGCTTGAGCAGTTGTATGCTCTGTTTGTGAAGCCTCGTTAAAAGCGTCTTTATACACCTCTGCAAACCCGTTTTGCTGAGTATTATCCTCTGACACAGACGCTCCGCATTTATCACAGAATTTAATATTATCGGATAGCTGTGCACCGCATTTGTTACAAAATTTCATTTTGTAACACCTCCTCATATTATAATAAATATAGTTTAAATATCCATTTTCTAAATTATCATATTCTTTTACCGTCTTTATGTATTATACAATATAAACGGCATTTTGTCAATCGGTGCCGAATAATTGTTATTGTCAAGTAAAGACAGCATGGTTTTCCCTTATATTTCCCGGCAATAAATAACTATTTCAACTCAGCACACAAAAAGACTGCCTAAATTTAAAAGCAGTCTTTTAAATTATTTTTAAAGAATGTATACAAGTACATTACGTCTGCCAAACTGAAGACATTCCTGTCTTGTATTGTAGAAAAGGTCTACCTTGTTGCCCTTGATCGCACCACCTGTATCTTCTGCCGTACAAAAGCCATATACAACGGATCCGTCGGTCGAAACAATGTACATCTTGGTACCAAGGGGGATAACTTTAGGATCAACAGCAACCGTGCCCGGTTTTGCATATGTGCCCGAGGCTGTGATACCGTATCCGGGTGAGCCCGGATATTTGCCGCAGCTTTCAAAAGAGAGGTCATATGCTGTTGCCTGACATGTGAGAACGGTTTTGTAGGAAACAGGCTTACCGTTTACAACAAGAGACGCCTCGCTTGACGGAGCTGCCGAAACAGGCTTGGTTGCTGAGGATGTAGTATTGGATGAAGGTTTGACATAAGTACCCTCTGTAATAACCTCTTCTACCGGTTCTTCTACAACAGTCTGTTTACCTACACTGCGGAGAACCTCTACCCCGTTATGATATTCTATATTATAGCTTGTAACCATTTTGCCGTTTTTGCCGGAAGTGGTTACTTTGCGTTGACCTTTTTCGAGATTTGAATCATATACGGTTTTTGTTTTGTAGGGAATTTCGGATTCCACCTGCTGCACTGCGCGGGAAATCTTTGTTATGTTTACTACATTTCCTGATGGTTTTAATTCTGCCTGATAATCAACATCACAGATATCATCATCATCTGCAAGCTCAGGCTTATTGAGCAAAAACTCACCGTAGGTATTGGCATCTGTCCAGTATGAAACATGTTTACCGTCACAATAGACATCAATCAGCTTAAGGCGCCTAATAATTACGGTATTGTCATCGGCAAGCTCAGAGTTGACAGCCGGACATATCAGGTCACGATTAGTAACCTCTATTCCCTGTTCTCCTATTATTTCTTTAACCAAAGTGCTGTCTGTATATACTGTTCTGCTTTCGTCACCCTCTACAATTGTTACTATATCGCCTATAGAAGTTGCAGACGTGGTAACAACAGCTACAATAAACACTACAGCCAGCAATACTGTCACTAAACCTTTTGAATTCAAAAACTTATCATTTTGTATGGATTTTAAATTAAACACATCATCCACCTCCTGATTATATTTTTTGATCAACACATACAATTTTAGACTATTTAAAATATTTTGTCAAATTTGTTTCAAAAATGTTATGTGCATTTTTTACAAAGTGGGGCTAACAGCTCATAAACCGACCCAAATCAATGCTCAAAACGCATAAAACCCTGATTTCATGGGCAATTCTCTGATATTTCATTATTATTCAAGTGTTAATCAAAAATTACAGAATTGTTACGAAACAAAGTTTTTTTGTACATTGTAAACAAATTTTTAAAGAGGTTTTTGGCAATATGTAGTGCCGTAATAATCCATAAAATCAAGATATTGTTTTTTTTAAGAAAACAATCATTTATAAAGAAATAAAATTAAGTTTCGATTTTCGATATTAGATATATCAAATAGTTTTTGAACGATATTTTGCATATTTTGCAATAAAAGATTTGAAAAATCATATGTTATTATGGCGGGAAATATATAAATACGGTGAGAATAATGCCGATGCAGATGCGTCATTCTCACCGTTTTTTGCTTATTTTAGATATTTTTCTATAAGCCTTTTATACTCGTCGTAACCATATATTGTGTTGAGACAATCGAGCATTGTATTGGCCGACATGCGAACAGGAAGACCAAGCTTTTTTAAAAAGAAGGTTCTTTTGTTATGACTGTCTGCCGAGCCGCTTAGCCCGTCTGCACAAAGATCGGCTTTGGTAATCGGGCGAGTGTCTTTGTGGGATGTGTTATCTGTTGTTGCAGCATTTTGAAGCGCTTTTAATATTAATTCGTCAGATACACCCTCAACGCCCAAAAAGCCCTCCTTAGACGGTTTTGCCTTTCGTTTTTCCTTTCCTTTTATATCAGGAATATAGGCATGGCGAACGTTTTTGCCCTTTAAAACATTCTTTATATAATTACGAATCTGAAATCCTGACCGGTCACTGTCGGTAAAAATTATTAAACCCTTTTTGTCAGCAAGTTGAGAAAGCATTTTCAGCATGGGTTTATTGTTGAAAATCATGAATCCATCGGTTACAACAATTGTGGTATCAACAATGCCTGAGAGCTTGATTTTGTCGTAATTGCCCTCAACAACAATAGCTTCTTTTATCTTTATCATGGCGATTTATTCCGTATCAGTTTCGAAGACTATGAATAGGCGCGGGAATCCTGCCGCCGCGGGATATAAATTCCTCGCTGGAAGCACTGTTTACCTCCATTACGGGGCCGGTACCCAAAAGACCGCCAAATTCTACAACATCACCGACTTTTTTGCCGGGTGCCGGAATTATTCTCACTGCTGTGGTTTTGTTGTTTATCATACCGATTGCGGCCTCGTCTGCTATAATGGCAGATATGGTAGAGGCTGATGTATCGCCGGGAATCACAATCATATCGAGACCTACAGAGCATACGCAGGTCATGGCTTCGAGCTTATCAAGAGACAGTGCACCGCATTTGACAGCTGAAATCATACCGGCATCTTCGCTGACGGGAATAAATGCTCCGCTGAGGCCGCCGACATATGAAGAAGCAAATACCCCACCTTTTTTGACAGCATCGTTAAGCAGAGCAAGTGCAGCAGTTGTACCGTGGGTGCCGCACCTTTCGAGACCCATTTCTTCTAATATGTATGCAACGCTGTCGCCTCTTGCGGGTGTTGGCGCAAGAGACAAATCGACTATACCAAAAGGAACACCAAGACGCTTGGAAGCCTCAAGTGCAACAAGCTGCCCCATACGGGTTACCTTGAAGGCTGTCTTTTTTATCGTTTCGGACACAACACCAAAATCACAGCCCTTTACTCTTTCGAGTGCATGCTTTACAACACCGGGTCCGCTTACACCAACATTGATAACACAATCAGGCTCACCCACACCGTGAAAAGCACCCGCCATAAAAGGATTGTCCTCAACGGAATTGCAAAATATAACAAGCTTGGCACAGCCGAATCCGTTGGTGCTTTGGGTAAGATCTGCAGTGCCCTTTATGATTTCACCCATGAGCTTTACAGCATCCATATTTATACCGGCTTTGGTATTGCCTACATTAACTGACGAGCACACGATGTCGGTCTGTGCCAAAGCTTCGGGAATGGAGGAAATGAGTATACGGTCTGCCTCGGTAAAGCCTTTGTGTACAAGGGCTGAAAAACCGCCAAGAAAGTTGACACCCACCTGCTTACCTGCGCGGTCAAGAGCTTTGGCAAACAAAACATAGCTTTTGGCATTGGAAGCACCTGCCACAAGCGATATGGGAGTTACGGATATTCTTTTGTTGATAATCGGAATACCGAGCTCTCTTTCTATTGCTTCACCGGTTTTTACCAAATCTTTGGCTTTGGTACAGATTTTGTCATAAATTTTTTGGGCAGATATTTCTGCGTTGGAGCAGGCACAGTCGAAAATGGATATACCCATGGTTATTGTGCGGATATCGAGATGCTCGCGGTCTATCATGTGCATTGTTTCCAGTAATTCATTTTTATTTATCACAGTAACACCTCTTTTATATTCTGTGCATAGAATCGAAAATGCTCTCCAGTTGAATACGGATATCTGCTCCAATCTCTTTTGAAGCATCAGCAAGCTTTTGTGAGATGGTTTCAAAATCGACCTTTGAGTTTTCGATATCTACTATCATCATCATGGTAAACATATCCTGAAGAATTGTCTGGCTTATATCGAGAATATTTATAGAATTTTCGGAAAGAACCTTTGTTACTCCAAAAATAATACCGACCTTATCTTTTCCGATTACTGAAATTATGGCTTTTTGCATTAAATTATACCTCCTGAATTAGTTTTTGCGCAATTCTCTGCTTCTCACAACCTCATATATCATAAGTGCTCCGGCAACAGATGCATTGAGAGATGAAATATTACCAAACATTGGAATGCGAACCATAAAATCACATTTTTCTTTAACGAGATGCGATATTCCTTTTCCCTCGTTTCCTACTACAATGGCAATGGCGCCTGAAAAATCGTGAGTATAAATTGTGTTTTCGCCGTCCATATCGGCACCTACAACCCATATATTTTCTTTTTTGAGTTGTTCTATTGTCCGGGCTATGCTCGACACCTTGGCAACCGGAGTAAATTCTACCGCACCTGCCGAGGTTTTGGCCACAGTGGCACTAAGCCCCGCGCTGTTATGCTTGGAAATAATTACTCCGTGAACCCCTGCCGCATTGGCACTTCGGATGATGGAACCGAGGTTGTGGGGATCGGTTATATCATCACATACAACAATAAAGGGATGCTCTCCCCTATCTGCGGCTATTTTTAAAATATCTTTGACAGTTACATATTCTTTGGAGGCAGCATATGCTATTACACCCTGGTGTGAATGTGAGGCAGAGATTTTATCAAGCTTTGCCCTGTCAACATACGACACTGCAATCTTCTTTTCTTTGGCTATAGCAAGAATCTTTATTACAGAACCATGCCTTTCGCCCGAACAGATAAGGATTTTGTCTATAGGTCGACCTGAACGCAAAGCCTCTATAACAGGATTTCTTCCCTCTATTTTGTCTGTGGGTGCATTCAAATCTCTTTTCATTAATTTGTCTCCTTCACAAATAAGGGAAACACACGAATGTATGTCTCCCAATATAACTAAATTAAGATGTCCCCCGCCTCTATAGGCGGCGGGTGACATTTAATTTTTTCAGTGGGAGTTCAATCTCCCACTGAAAACGTTGAATGACGCGGCTTTGCCGCTTATTGAAATACTTCAAAATTAGGCAAGATTGAATTTTTCGTGAATTACGTTGCATGCTCTGTCGGCATTCTTCTTATTGATAAGAACAGATACCTTTATTTCGGAAGTAGAAATCATGTGAATATTGATATTGGCATCATACAGAGCCTCAAACATTGTGCTGGCAACGCCGGGGTTATTGACCATACCGGAGCCGACTATTGAAACTTTGGAATATTCTGTGCTTGTTTTTACTTCTTCAAAACATAGAGCCTCTTTATTGTCGTTGAGAATTTCTACAGTCTTGTCAAGGTTACCCTCACTTACGGTAAAGCTGATATCCTTCATGCCATCTCTGCCGATTGACTGCAGAATAATATCTACATTAATTCCGCTGCTTGCAAGCAGAGAAAACACCTTGAATGCCATGCCCGGCTTATCTTCGATATTGCAGATTGAAACTCTGGCAACATCATTATCTCTAGCTACACCTCTTACGATCATCTTTTCCACTTTACTTACCTCCTTGACAACTGTTCCTTCATTTTTGTTTAAGCTGGAACGAACCGTTAAATTAACATTATATTTTTTTGCCATTTCTACTGATCTGTTGTGAAGTACATTAGCACCAAGACTTGCAAGCTCAAGCATCTCATCGTATGAAATGGAATCAAGCTTTACGGCACCGGGCACAATACGAGGATCGGCAGTATATACGCCGTCAACGTCTGTATAAATTTCACACATATCAGCATGAAGCGCTGCTGCAATTGCGACTGCCGAAGTATCGGAGCCGCCTCTGCCGAGGGTTGTTATATCGTCATATTTGTTGATGCCTTGAAAGCCTGCAACAATTACGATATGATTGGAATCAAGCTCTTTGCGAATACGCTCACCGTCTATTTTTGAGATACGGGAGTTGCCGTAGTTGCTGTCGGTCTTCATGCCAACCTGCCATCCGGTAAGTGAAACTGCGGGATAACCGAGCTTTTGAATTGCCATTGCAAGAAGTGAAATTGAGATTTGCTCACCGGTAGATAAAAGCATATCCATTTCTCTCTTGGATGCATTTGGGTTGATTTCTTTTGCTTTTTCGATTAACTCATCGGTGGTGTCGCCCTGTGCAGAAACAACAACAATAACGGAATTACCATTTTTGTAGGTTTCGACAATTCTGTTTGCGACATTCATAACTCTCTCGGCATTGGCTACTGATGAACCGCCGAATTTCTGAACTATTAAGCCCATATTTCTGTCCTCCAAAAATTTATAGAATGACAGCGCCTGTATTGTCTGCATCAAGCATAACAAGACGCCAGTTTTTTAAATTGGTTTTTATGAGTTCATTCATATTATATTCAAATTCTTTATTATCTTTGCTTACAACCGACATAATTGTCGGACCCGCACCGCTTATATAGCCTCCGTAAGCTCCAAAGCGTCGTGCACTGCGAATTATATATTCGCCGCTTTTTATATACGGAAAACGATATCTTTGATGAAGCTTATCACGAAAGCACGAATACAAAAGTTTTTCGTTGGCTGTGGTAAGTGCTATAGAAAGCATTGATGCATGAGCAACGTTGTAGCAGGCATTGCGCAATGTAACAACCCTTGGCAAAAATCCTCTTGAGCGCCTGGTCTGCAAATAGAAATCGGGTATCAACGCCGCAAAACGCAAATCTGATGATATCTCACTGCGAGAATAAATAACTCTTTCTCTTTCCATAAAGGAAACGGTAAAGCCTCCCAAGAGTGCCGGAGTGACATTATCGGGATGACGTTCTATCTCACAGCCCAAAAAAAGAAGTTCTTCAACAGACAACGGATTATCGAGAAGCCGATTTGCACCAACAAGCCCCATAACAATGCCTGAGGAGCTACTCCCCAGCCCTCGGGTGACCGGAATGTCCGAATATATTGAAACTCTTATACCGTCCGGTTTTTTGCCAACCTTTGAATAAACTGCATCAACAGCTCTGTATACGAGATTGGTTTTGTCGGTGGGAACATATGCACTGCTGTTATCAAGAATTTTTATTTCAAATCCCGAATCTATTTTTTCAAACTCTGCAGTATTATACATACTAAGAGCTATACCCATGCAATCAAATCCGGGTCCAAGGTTAGCAGTTGAAGCCGGAACCCTGACTTTAAACATATTTACCCCCATATCATTCCAGCACCATAAGCATGTTACATACTTCGGCAGGAATTTTGGTTAATTTTTCTTTTAGAGTGCCAATCGGTGCGGCAGGTGTTATAAATGCTGTAAAATCGTCTGCACATTCGCACTTTACATCAGCCCCGAAATTATCGGCAATAAAGCTATCGATAGAAGCTTTTGATTGGGGTTTTGAACGCACATACATTGCCGAAATTATATTTTCGTAATCCACAAGAACATTTTTTTCTGCCTTTGTCCACGGAGCCCTAAAGGGTCTTGCGCTGTTTTTGACAGCGTCTATAACATCGGCAACAACAGCACTTGCTGTAGCAAGCTTGCCAGCTCCTCTGCCATAGAAAAGAGCGTCACCAAGCATATTTCCCCTTACCATGATTCCATTGAATACATCGGAAATATCAGACAGCATTGATGCTTTGTCCACAAGCATGGGTGCAACTACCACCGCATATTTGTCTGATACCTTTTTGCAGCTACCGATAAGCTTTATGCTATAGCCAAGCTTTGCTGCAAGGACAGTGTCTGCAAGGGTGATTGATGCGATACCCTCGGTGTGAATATCCTCATGATTAATTTTGTGACCGTTTATCATGGAAGAAAGAATACTAATTTTTTTGCCGGTATCAAATCCGCCGACATCGGCTGTGGGATCCTTTTCGGAATAACCTTTTTGCTGAGCTTCTTTGAGAGCCGACTCAAAGGATACATTTTCCGAAAACATTCTGGTAAGAATATAGTTGGTTGTGCCATTGAGAATGCCTGCAATTGACTCAATTTCATTTGCTGCAAGGCAGTTCATAAGAGGGCGGATAATCGGAATACCGCCGCCTACGCTTGCCTCATAGTAATATGAACACCCATTTTGGCAAGCAAGAGCAAAAAGCTCATCGCCATAGGTTGCTACAAGCTCTTTGTTGGAGGTTACAACGGTTTTGCCCCTTGAGAGCATAAGACGGGTAAAGGAGTTGGCAGGTTCAAGCCCTCCCATAGTTTCTACAACAATTGAAACCTCACCGTCATCTGCTATCATATTTACATCATTAACAAAAAGATTTGCCTCCGGATGAGAGGAAAAATCCCTTATGTCCAAAATGTATTTGATATCAATGGGTTTGCCTGCACTTTCGGTAATGTGCGAAGCATTGGTGCGAAGCACCTCGTAAACACCCGAGCCCACTACACCGTAACCGATTATTGCAATTTTTGTCATTTGTAATACCTCCGAGCCTCACTTAGTTCTATATAAACTGATTGTTAATTATACCACAAAATTGCCATTGTGTCAATGTTTGACACTTAACGAAATTTGAAATTTTTGAATATTTTACGCGCAGCTTTTACTGCATATAATACAAAAGCAGCCCTTAACACAGGGCTGCTTTTGGCTTGGTAAGCTTTTTATTTCATTATTTCTGTGGAACAAGTCCGCTCAGACTGCTCCAAAGCATTGCTTTAACCTCAGAGGAGGCTGTTGCCTTTGTGAGAGAAGCACTTTACATTTGCCAATCATGCTTTTTGTTTAAAATATCAGTGTTTAATCAATCCTAAAATTTTCGGGAAAATTCTTTTCCATAGCACCAAGCTGTCTGAAAACATCATCAGACTGTTTATCGGGTGATATAGCTTCGGCCGTTATTTTAATTTTTGGAGTCAAGCCTGTAACCGATGCAATTGCCTCTTTGATTATCGCAAGATTTGCCGGTTCTGACAAGGTGTGCCTCTTATCCTGATCATCTACATTTATGACAAGCTCATCGCCGGAGGCTTTTATGGCAGCGTTAAAAAGCATTGTATAAACCACATATTTCCCGTTTGAGCTCATATACGCCATAACATCAGACCAATTTTCTTCAATTCGGATTGTATATCGCTCGTCACCGCTTTGGGCAGCAGGTCTATCGACGGGCTCCGAGTCATAGCCGTAATCCTCGGACGGAGGCTCGGGAAGTGGGATTTCATCTGTTTGTTCATCTTTGGTGCTTTGCGCCTGAGGTGCCACTGTGAGCACACCTGATGCCATTTTTGCTTCGAGAGATGAAAGTCTGGCAAGAACCGAATCGAAATCGGAATTCATAGCCGGAGTTGTAAGGCGAATGAGTGCACACTCAAGGGCAACTCTTTGAGAAGAGAATGTTTTGAATGACACTATACAGTCAGAGAGAATATTTATGGCATTAACAAGAGACGGTACTTCAAAATAATCTGCACAGCCGGAAAGATATTTCATTTTGAGTCTGCTTGCAGAAAATTCGTCTTTATTAATCTTGTACATAATTATCTCGCGAAAAACCGAGAGCAAACCTTTGGCAATATTATCAAAATTTTTGCCGCTGTTTACACATGCATTGAAGAGTCTGAGTGCAGATATGCAGTCTTTTTTTGCTACATCTGCCGCAAATTCGTAAAGAATTTTGTCGTCTACCGCACCTACCACGTCCACCACCCTTGCAAGCGAAAGGGAATCTGACGAAAAGGCAAGGCACTGGTCGAGGATACTGAGAGAGTCTCTCATAGAGCCGTCACCGAGATATGCAACATATTCGAGAGCATCATCATCGGCACTTATGCCCTCTGAAGACAATATCGATTTTAAATTGGAAACTATATCCGAAACAGAAATAGTTTTGAAATCAAAACGCTGACATCTGGAAAGTATTGTAGCCGGAATTTGCTGAATCTCCGTGGTGGCAAGAATAAAAATAATATGCTCGGGAGGCTCTTCGAGAGTTTTGAGCAAAGCATTGAACGCGCCCTTGGAGAGCATGTGAACCTCATCTATAATAAAAACCTTATACCTGCAAAGAGACGGAAGATACAGAACCTGAGATATAATATCCCTGATGTTGTCAACACCGGTGTTGGAGGCAGCGTCAATCTCCTGAACATCGAGACAAACCTCTCCCATAATTGCCTTGCAAACTTCACATTCGTTGCACGGATTACCTTCGATTGGTGATTTGCAATTGACTGCGCGGCTGAGCACCTTGGAGGTGGTGGTTTTGCCGGTACCGCGCGTACCGGTAAAAAGATAGGCATGAGCAAGTCTGCCCGTGCTGACCTCGTTTTTGATAGTGTCGGTAATATGGTGCTGACCTATAATATCGTCAAATATGACAGGACGCCACTTTCTGTATAAAGCCTGGTATGCCAATTAAATCTCACCTCTTGTGCCAAATTTAAAAAGCCGTACATCTCTAAATCGAATCATGCTCCCCGGGCGTTTATCAATTGAGACAACTCAGAGCGGGCACTCTCGCGGCACATATGCAATCACTGCTTATGGCTGCTTGATTCCTCACCTGACCAGGTTCACAGGCGCATATTGCGCAAGACCCACTCCTCAACATTGCTCAAAAGGTACTACACGGAAAGTATGACCCTCAATAGAGATATAACCCTTGCTATAGCGGATTGCAAGTACAGGGCACCGCTACCGCCCCGGCTGTACGACAAATTTAATTATACTACAAACTTATAAAAATATCAAGTACAATTTTATTTTCGGTCAAATAGTTACAATCAGAAATAAACAAAATTATAATCCTTTGGGTATTCTGTAGGTGTAGTGACTCGCTTTTCTCCGATTAATGAACTCTCTGCCTATTTCAGCTGCTATATATTCGAGGTATATGACGATGTTCAAATTTAGCAGCAAGATACTTTGGCAAATTTTTCTTTGATAAATTCATTATATTATCACAAAACAGCAACCGAAAATTGAGTTTTCGGTTGCTGTTTGACATCAATAATTTATGCTTATGCTTCGTTTTTATTTGTAACAGCTTTGATAACAAAGAGAGTTGCCAAAGTAAGTACAATACCTATAGGAAGAACTATCATCCAGTTCTGAATAAATCCGGCAATAATATATGTCACAAAGGAAACTGCCGCCACGGTAAGAGCATAGGGAAGCTGGGTTGAAACGTGGTTAATGTGGTTGCACTGTGCTCCTGCCGACGACATTATTGTTGTGTCGGAGATGGGTGAGCAGTGGTCACCGCAAACAGCACCTGCAAGGCATGCAGACATACCAATAACACCTATTTCACTGCCAACAGGGAATATGCCGAGCACGATAGGAATAAGAATACCGAATGTGCCCCATGATGTGCCTGTTGCAAAAGAAATACCAACTGCCACAATAAAAATAATTGCAGGCAGGAAGTTGTGAAAAGCACCTGCATTAGCAAGAGCACCCTCAACAAAAGCATCAGAACCGAGAAGTCCTGTCACATTTTTGAGAGAGGTAGCAAGGGTGAGAATGAGTATTGCAGGAACCATTGCATTAAAGCCCTTTGGAATACATTCCATAGCTTCTTTGAAGGTCACCGTTCTTCTGCAAAGAAGATATACTATGGTAAGAACCAGAGTAATAATACCACCCCAAGGAAGACCAACTGTAGCATCGGTGTCACCAAATGCTTCTATAAAGCCGGCACCCGAAAAGAATCCGCCAACATAAATAAGAGCAAGCACACAAATAACGATAAGTGCTACAACAGGGAAAAGAAGATCTATAATCTTACCCTTGGAGGAAACTGATTCTTCATCAGCTCCAACTTTTTGACCGCTGAAAAGATCGCCCTTCATTGCACTTAGCTCGTGAGCTTTCATCGGACCGTAGTCAAACTTCATAAATGTGATGGCAATAATAAATACAAAGGTGAGAAGCGAATAGAAGTTGTAGGGAATTGCCTTAACAAAAAGCGAAAGACCCTGACCCTCGGGAGCATAAGAGGATACCGCTGCAGCCCACGAGGAAATGGGTGCTATCATACATATCGGTGCAGCTGTGGCATCGATAAGATATGCAAGCTTGGATCTTGACATTTTGTGTCTGTCGGTGACAGGCTTCATAACCGTTCCGACTGTAAGACAGTTGAAATAGTCATCAATAAAAATAAGAATACCCAGAACAAATGTGCTTATTGTAGCACCGATTTTGGATTTTATATTTTTGGATGCCCATACACCGAAAGCGGCACTTCCGCCGGCTTTGTTGATAAGAGAAACCAAAATACCGAGAACAACAAGGAATATAAAAATTCCGGCTGTACCCGAAACGGCTGAAATAAGACCGTCATTTACAAGATAGTCCATTGCGGCAACAGGCTTGAAATCGGCGCAAAACATGGCTCCGACCAACACTCCTATAAAAAGCGAGCTGTATACTTCTTTGGTTATGAGTGCCAACACAATGGCAATAACCGGTGCAAGAAGTGACCATGCAGTGCCGTAGTACTTAGGGAGCTCTGCTGCTTCATCTGCGGCAAAAGCTGTAACTGCAAATGAAATAAGCATCATAACAACAAGACTTGCGCAAAGCAGAGCAATTTTTTTCGTGCTTTTTTTCATGTTTTTTCCTCCGTAACTTATAAAATAAAATAATTTCGTTTCCGATTATACATTATTTGACATTATTAGTCAAGATTAATTATCAAAAAATGTATAATTTACAGCAGAAAACCGGTTTTTCTCTTCAAACCAATTATTTTATCTGTAGATTACAATTGTTTTGCCATCGCCCCATCTTTCGTATACAACCACCTTGGAGCATTCAGCACCACCTGTATTTTTGTAGCCGATTATGTCATCGGAGGTACCGGCATAAATCTCCATATTACGCCTTTGCTCGCATATTACAATATTGCTTGAGGCACACGGATGAATATCATAATCCTGATAATTAATATTTTCCAAATCGGTGGGCATTGTTTCGGACAGCATCATAAAGCTGCCCCATCTGTAGAATACATATGCATCCCACACTCTGAACCACTGATAGTGGTTTGTGTTAAACTCGTTTGTTTTATTTGCGGGTGCTACTATACGGCCTGCCTGTACGGAATATATAAGCTCAAGCTTATTGATCTTGTCACCCTTTAGCTCATAGCGGATAATATCACCCTTTGACGGTGTATAAATTCCGTATATCGAATCGAGCATCCCCTGCTCGCGAAGCAAATACTTCTTTGTAACTCCGCCGTCAAAAATTTCAAGCTTATATGTGTATTCACCTTCTTCATCAACAGCCTCATTCACCTTGCTTAAAACACTGATACCTATATCGTTATTTGTTATCTCAAAATTTGAGGAAACATCATCATATATAACAAGAAGGTCGGCTGTATAATCCTCGTCACTGTCTCTGTAAGCTTCTACACGATATTCTTTATCGTTTTCTATGTATGTATTGTCAACAGCATAGTACTTTTCATCTGTTTTGGACGGGTCATTGGGAACAATCATAACAATGGTGTTGCCGCTTAGAGCCACTTTGCCGCCTATTGTCATTGACGAAGATCTGAACGTACGTTTATGGTTGTCATTGTTGGGTATTGCAATTGAGTTTGAATAATCATAGTCTGTATAAAACCTTTCAAGACCGCCGTTGCCTTGTGTATAGAGCTTTATGACCTCGCCCTTGCTGTCTGTGGTACACTTTACCAATTGGTGTCTGAAATTTTCGCCCATAGCCGCCTGCAGATCATCTGCGCTCTTATAATATATGCCGTTTAAGGTCATCTTTTCACGAACAGAATATATACCTATAGTTCCGTCTTCAAGCATAAGCCTCAGCAATACCTTATCCTTTGTTTTATCAAACGAACAGTCTATCACATAAGCAAACCGATCATCCGAATGTGCAGATATAATGTAGCAAATTGTTCCGCCTATATCCTTTACAAATACGCCTGTAATTCCGGGTTTAATATAAGCACTCTGATTTTTTTTGCACGGTTGTGTTATCTTGTACTCATTGCCGTCTATCGTTACGCTGTCTGTTCCAACAGATTGGATTGTTCCTTCAATTTCTTCTGTACACATTACAACGCTGACATATTCGCCTTCTTTACTTTCGTATACGCAGATGACATCATCGCTCATTACCTCTCGTATATCTACCGTTTCTCCGGACGAATTGCAAAATTTGACAGTATCTATGTCGGCATCAAGATCTATTGTATACTTATGGTCGGAATATTTAAGATACATCTTATTGTTATATACATCAACACTGTCAACAACATAGGTCTTATATTCTCTTATATCGGCAACATCATATGTACCGTCATTAGTATTATCAATCAAAGTGACATATCCCGATTCGATAAGCATGTCGGATGGTTCAAAGTCAGCATAGTATCTTCCGTTGTACAGCACACACAGATTTATATCGGTTTTTGCTTTTCTGATTTTTGTTCCGTCATCATATTCAAGCAGGCTGTTATCATAGCTTTCCAAATCAGAGGCAGATACAGTAAGAACTTTTGTATTATAAACCTTGGCTGTTATAATGGTATACACTCTGCCAGCTTTGTCACTATGATAATACCCCCTTATTCTATGTCCTACATAATCGGAAATATCAAGGCTTCCGGATTCGTATTTTACACCGTCTATTTCTGCCTGATTTTCACTCAGAGTATGATGACCGCCTATATAGGTATCTCCAACCCCCTGCAAAATGCCATCATACTCATATATACTGCGGTATTTTTCCAATACACTTTCCTTTAATTCTGTACAGATTATTTTGCCGCTTCCGTAGCTGCATTCAATTACCTTTTTGTCAAGCATTTGCTCAAAGATATATGCAACATTATTCCATGTCATATCGGAATATCCGCACAAAATTTTGCTGCGCGAAATAAATGTATTTATATCCTCGGGCTTTATGTTGGTATTTGTATATCCCAACACTCTCGCAAGGATAATGCCGGCCTCTTCGCTTGTGATAATATCATCCGGTCTGAATCGGCCGCTGATGTCGCCACGAACAAGGCCTACATAGCTTGCAGCCATGACATCCCTATATAACGGGTGCTTGTTATTTATATCTGAATATACACCTTCATCAAAATCTGATGCCACATTTTCCATTCCGCGCAAGCGAACCGCAGCACTTACAAACTCTGCACGAGTAACATAATCATCGCCGCTGTGCCCGGTGTCGGTGAGTATTCCCAAATCATGCAAAAGAGAGCATCGCACGGCAAACACATCATCAGTGCTTTTTGCATAAACATCCATTCCGCACAAAAGTATCAGCATAAATACAATGGTTATACTATTGAGCAATATCTTACGCATGATTTATCCTCCATTTGTATACTTCATAAATTAGTTTTGCAGCCGAAGCTCTGTTGACCTTTATCTTTGGTTCAAATCTGTTATTGCCTGTTCCGTTAATCATTGCTTGTGCACAGAGCAAACGAACAGGCTCGTACGCATATTCCGATATTTCGGACAAATCCTCAAACTCCGCAGCTGCTGGATTTTGTGTAAAATCCATATTCATTGATCGTAATGCCCTGTAAACCATGACAGCCATATCCTCACGAGTGATCGCTGTACCTATCCCAAAGGTATCACCGGATATACCTTTGGTTATTCCCAGGCTGACACCGGTATTTACACAGTTGAAATACCATGCGTCATTATTGACATCGACAAAGGTCACTGCAGTATTAGAGTGAGATACGCCCATTGCTCCGATTAACATTTGCAAAAATTCTTCTCTTGTAACATCATCACCGGGGCAAAATTCATTATCGTTTCTTCCCGATACAACACCGGCACTCTTTAATATGCTAACTGCCTCATTCGCCCATTTGTATCCATCCATATCTTTAAATTCGGAAGATACGCTGTTGTGGACACTGTCTTTATCATTTTCCTGCGATTGTGAAATATCCTGTTTTGAAGGATATATAACCGCATTTGTATTTCCCTCGCTTTTTGAGCTCGTACCGCCGCCCGAGCCGCCGATTGAACTGCCGCCGGAGCTGTTTGGTGCAGATGCTTCTTTTATTGCATGTGCCAATGATAAAACACTATCATAGGGCTTGGAGCAGCCGTTTATTTTTCGAAGTACATCAATTCTCGCCTTTGCAGACAAGGATGAATATTTTCCAATATCATATTCCTTTAGAATCTCGCTCTTTTTTATGATGTAATCTATTTTGTTATAGTTTTTTTGACCGCAGCATGCATAAAGCAGGATTCTGTCACCATATTCCTTTTTAAAATCATCTGTGTTTTTAAATTCGGTATCGGCTAATTTTGATAAAACGTCTGATTTGCGCTTGCTGTCATATATACTTTCATCATCAAACAAATTCTGCGAGTATTTTTCGTCAAGGCCTAAAAAAACTTTGTTATCTTCAAGCACGTTTGCCAATTCATCAGACGAATTTGCACTATTTAGCTGATAAAGAATATAGCCTGTATCAAATGCCTCTTGAATATCTGCCGCATTTTTAATACTGTTTTCGGGCATTTGGGCATAAACGCATTTAAGAAAAAGCATTTTGTCGGTTACATCGCTGAGACATGAAATATCTATTCCTATAAATTCGGCAGCAGAGCCTTCTGTCAAAAATTCCAAATCCTTTCCGCTTTTTGCCTCTGATACCTTGTCAAAAACAGCTGTAATGTCCTTAGATGAAAAGGTGTGAATAGAATTGTCGCTGTAGCAAAATTCTTTGTCAAAAGACGAAAAAATTCTGAGCGAATATTTTTCTGTTTTGTCGTCTAAACAAAAGCTAAAGCTAAAGCTGCCGTTTTCGTCCGCTCTGGTTTGATCGAAATATACAAGCTTATCAAAGCCAAACACATCGCCGTCAAGCTCCTGCCAGCTGTGCCCCGGAGCGAGGACCTCCACCGATACTAACATATCCGCACCGCCCACGCTTCCGCTCACCGTAACAGTCTGCGTATCACGGTCAAATTCGGGAGTATTAATCTGTGCTGCAAGGGCAACCCCCTGCAGCAACAGCAGTGACATCAATGCCGCCACAAACACCTTCATTAATATCAATCCTCCAATCCGCCGCACTGCTGCGGCGCTGATAGTTATGTGCAGTCTAAACAGTCCTTTTATTTTGTAAATACCGGCGCATTGTCGATGTATGGAATCAGCTTGTCAAGCTCACTCCAAACAAATACTTTTACCTTGTAATTGCTATATCCTGTTGTATCGAAAGAAACGCTAAACTCCTTGGATGCTGTGGTTATTGTCTGCTTGTCTGCAACAAAGGCCGATATAAATCTATCGGTTGTATTATCATAAACAGCTGCAATAAGCACTGCATCATGTTCAGCTCCGTCATTTGAGCTCAAGGTAACCTTTGCTGTGTTTTCACCATCTGCTAATCTGCCGTTTGCAAGAGTTATCTCCGAGCTGTTTATAAGTTTGCCTGTGGTAAACTCTTGAGTAACCTCAGATGCATTCTGACCGAGAAGATCGGTTACTCCCGATACTGTCATAACATATTCGGTTGATACATCAAGCGTTGACTGCGGAGTTACCATGAGGGTTTTGCCGTTATATGTGTCAAGTGAAGCATTTACTCTGCCTTCATCTCCGCTTGCATTTTTGGGAGTGAAATATGCGGTTGCCGAGCTAAGAGCAGTTGGATCGATTATGTTGCTGTAGTCTATCTTTATCTGCGGCTTAAGACTCATGTTATTTACATTGCCGACAGGCTCAACAGCTGTTTTTATAAATTCTGACGGTTCGTCTATACGAAGATAATCGTAGTATCCGTTACATACAAGCTGAGTGCCCTGAGCGCGCAGCCAAAGCTGTACACCGGCAAGGTTTCTTTGAGCCTGAACAAAAGCATTTGATGAAACATCCCGTACAATGGTTTCTCCGTTGTTTGTTATAAAATACGCTTTATATATTTTGTTTATGCGATCATATACATAGCCTGCGGTATAGAGCTTGCCGTTGGCAAGATTGTAGCCTTTTTGGGTATCTGTTCCCGGTGTTTTGCTATATCCTATGCCCTCTACGTTTATAGCCCTTGTATTGCTGAATTTTATACCGCCTGTTCTTTCGGAATATCCTGAAACATTTTTATTTCCGTTTGCATCGGCAAAGACCGGAATTATACCAAACTCATAGGGAAGATATGTACCGAGATTACCCTCAGAATCTGTGCCGTCGTGACCGAGACGAGCTTCAATCACAACTCTATCCATATCGGGCAGCTTATCTGAGGTGTATGGCTGCAAAGCATCTGTTGCGGTGACTGCCCCTTTGAGAACCTGCTGACCGTCAAATTCTGCCTGTGACCATGTGACTGAGCCGTTGGCATTGGTGCAGTTTGAT
This sequence comes from Clostridia bacterium, assembly GCA_016293435.1. Classification (GTDB taxonomy): domain Bacteria; phylum Bacillota; class Clostridia; order UMGS1810; family UMGS1810; genus RGIG1828. The sequence continues at coordinate 16,696 of JAEDEG010000016.1, read as the reverse complement.
CCCCAATTAAAATACGGTTTGGCAACCTTTGTGGTTACATTGTTAAATTCATAGTGAATACTCAGCTTGTCAACTGACGAAATTTTAAGGTTATCTACATATGAATAGTCTGAACCGGAGCTTAGGCGGATGCGGAGGCCCTGCTGGCCTGCTTCTTCTGTTTTGCTGAAGGTCTGATTTGTATTTGCATTAGATGTTGCATCATATTCGGCAACATATCTGTACTCTTCTTCACCCTTTTCTTTCATCCAAAGCATATACTTTGTGGTTTCAAAATTGAGCACAATCTTAAATGTATACCACTTTTTGGCAGTATATGTGCCTCCTTCTACAGAGCGGCAATAGACTTTACCGTTGGAATCGAGATACAGTGCTGCAACTCTTGTGCCCCAGCCTCTTTTATCATAAATATCTGCCTGAAAAGAATCTGCAGCCTCTTTGTAAAGATCAAATTCAATCTGAAGATATTTTTCGTCGGGCAAATCCTGGTCAATCAAAATAGAGCCAATGTTATCTACGTTATCTATTTTGACCGTTTTTACACCCCAAACCTTATTGCTGCTGTCCTCAGGGTCTGTCATAAGCTGTGATCTTGTGCCGTCGGCGCCTTGATTTTGTCTAAATCCGGCAACATCGCTCGTGTCCATATCATAATAAAGGTTAATTGCCGCATTTGCCGTTATAGGCATTGAAATTTGCGATGCAAAAAACGCAACTGCCAATAATACCGATAACAATTTAAATTTTTTCATTTTTTCAAGCCCCTTCCTAATTTTATCCTTTAGTTTTTGTATGCCTTTTTCGACTCGAATACTTTAGCTTTCAAACTCAGCCGCATCAACATACGGAATCATTGTATCAAAGCCGCTCCATACGAATATCTTTACCTTATAGTTTGTATATCCGGCAGTGTTGAATGTAATTTCAAACTTCTTACTTTGTGCCGTTATTGTTGATGGTGTGGTCTGCGCAGATAAAAGCTTATTTGAGGTTTTGTCATAAATACCTGCAATAAGCATTACGTTGTGGCTTTGTCCGTCATTTGAGCCAAGGGTAAGCTGTGCAGTGTTTTCTCCGTCAATTAAGGTACCGCCCTCAAGCGTTATACCATCAATTCTTATCTCGCTGCCTGTTGTAAAAGTTGTTTCAACAGCACCGGCGCTCCGGCCAAAAAGGTCTTTTATGCTGTTTGCACACACAGTCATAACATATCTTCTTGTAGACTCCAAGGGTTCTGAAGTTGTTACAACGAGGGTCTTGCCGTTATAGGTGCTTAGCTGTGCATCAATCTTGCTTGTATCGGCACTTTCACCCTCGGGAGTGAAATATACCGATGCATCTGCAAGGCATTCGGGGTCTATTATATTGCTGTAGTCTATTTTTATTTGAGGAATAAGGCTCATATCTTTTGAATTTCCAAAAATATGTACGCCTGTTTTTTTGAACTCTTTTGGTTCATTGATATGCAGATAATCATAATAGCCCTTGCCCGTAGGAAAGCTTTCATTTCCGTACAGCCAAAGCTGTACTCCGGCAAGATTTCTTGTTCCGTTGGCAATAAGATCACCGTTTCTGTTGCTTATGGAGGACAAATCCTTTATGATTGTTTCTCCGTTGTTGGTAATAAAATATGCCTTGAATACCTTATTTATTTTATCATATATATAGCCGGCAGTATACAGCTTTCCATCCGAAAGGTTGTAGCCGTTTACGGTGTCTGTACCCGGCTCTTTGTTGTATGACTTTCCCTCTATATTGATGTTTCTTGTGTTCTCAAAGATAATGCCGTTTGTTCTCGGTCTCCAGCCATTAAGGTCTTTATTTCCCGTGTTGTCCTCAAACACAGGTATAATACCAAACTGCATTGGCAAATTCTCATTTGGTGCAAGCTCGAGCGCAGAATTTCGGCTGTCAAAGCCGAGCCGTGTTTCGATCTGTACCATATCCATATCAGGAACACGATCTGCCGTATAGGGCTGAATTCCCGACGAGACATTCATTTCTGCCTTAAGAACTTGAGATGAGTCAAACAATGCAGGTGACCACTTTATGCCGCTGCTGCAATTGTTTCCGAAATTGAAATACAGTTGATTTTCTTTTGTTTGAACATCGTTGAAATCGTATATGATACTCTTGTCGTAACTGTCGACACCCGAGAGCTTTACATTATCAAGAAAAGTGAAGCCATTTTCCGAACCAAGCCTCAATCGGAAGCCCTCTTCGGATGTAAGTGTCTGACCTTTTATTTTTCCGTCATATTCTGCAAGGTACCTCCATTCCGATGAGCCTTTCTCCCTTGCCCAAAGCATATACTCTGCATTTTCGATATCAACTACGGCTTTTATACAATACCATTTGCTAAGCTCCAGCTGCATGCCCTGAACTGTTTGACAATTTAAACTTCCGCCGGCGCTTAATACCGCAAATTGAACACCTGAATTCCATGTTTTGCCATCATACAGATATGTTGAAAATTCAACCCGATTCTGCTGCATTATTTCAAATTCAATCTGTAGGTATTTTGTGTTTGGAAAATCCATGTCTGCAGTAAGAATACCGTTTTTCCCGTTTGATGATTTTTTGGTTGCCCATACATGATTGGAGGAATCAAGCGGATCCTCAACCACCATACTGTTTGGGTCGGCATCGTCGTAGTTGTTGACAAACGACTGCAAATCACTTATTTCCATGTCATACACATTATCATAAGTCATTGCCGCCGCATTCGCCGTTATAGGCACAGTTAAAAATGATGCCGACACAGCCGCTGCCACCAATAAGGCTACAGCCTTGTTTTTTCTCATTTTTAATCATCTCCTTTTTTAAAATCCGTTTACGGACTGCCGTTTACATATTATTGCATGTTATATTCGGAATTTGCCTTGATTATCACCCTATTACCGTTTACTACAGCATAAAGATCGGTATTGCTGCCGTTTACAATTTTGTTGTTTTCATTATCAATGACTGCGGCATCGGCAGCCTTTACATAAAGGCAAATATCCCTATTGGTTGCTCTCCATATATCATCTCTGTCTATAAGAGAAAAAATGCGGTCAAGATCGTTGTAGCGAACTTTATTCTGATTATCCGGAGAGTATGAAGGATCCATTTCAAATGCATGTCCCCATACCGCAAGGAGTTTGAGCTCGCCCGACTGTTCTTCGGAAATAAGTTTGTTTATAAAGTATTCCGCTTCATCCTGATGGCAGGTATTTTTCCACTGATACCAATCCTCAGGTAACGCAAAGCTTCGGGTGGTTTCGGTGGGACGTACATATTCGATTGCCGTTTCGTTTTTAATATAATCAAGAATATCGTTATAGTCCGTTCTGAGATACGGAGCTCTGTAAGGCCATATAAAGCCTGCAGGCTCCTCACCTGTCATTGCCATGATATCACTTTGTCCGCGCTCGATTTCTTCTTTTACCTCATCAATAGTCATATGATCCTGAAAATCGCTGCCCACTGTCTCGCTCTCGCCCTCAAGCAGATACATTTTGGGATGTGAATAAGAGTGATTTGCCATTTCGTGATTTGCATAACGCGCCTCTATAACACCGTCTTCGTATTTTGAGAGCTTGTTTGTTACAAGGTTAAACGTTCCCTTTACTCCATGGTTGTCCATGGCTTCAATAATATTCACATCTCCGTCATGAAGATCGTCAAAGCTAAAGGTCACAGCCTTTTCGAGATAGTTTGGATAAAGAAAAGTTACACTCTCTAATGTTTCATTTCCGTATGCGCTCATGACAACTGCAGGCCTTAAAGGTTTCATGATGCCAATACCGTTTAGAACCATTATTTTTAAAATTGTATTCGGCGAGTCTGTAACCGTTATTTTTGCCGATGCAGTGTCACTGCCCTTTGCAACGGTTTTTTCGCTTACAGCTACATTCATAAGGCATCCGTCTGCTTTGTACTGCGCCATAACTATGGCAATTGGTGCCGGCGTCTGCGAATAGTTTGTTACATTAATACTTGCACTGATAGTTCCGTTTGCAAATTTATCAAGACCGCCAACTCCGTTTACAAGCACTGTTGAATCCGAAGCGTCAAAATGTTCGATATCAAGCAAATATCCTGTATTTGCTCCGTTCTTTGCGGTTACAACCAGCTTCATGCCCTTTGATGCCATATCCGAATCTTTTGCCTCAGTTGTGTCGGCATTAAATACACTGATCGTTGAACCGGTGCTCACAACAGCGTTATCCTTTAGCTCCTTAACAGTCATTCCGACATAGCCGCAAATTGTATTTTCAATTACCGAATACCTATCGGATTCGAGAGTTGCCGACAGCTCTGCAGCAAGAGCCGTATCAAAGCTTCCTACTCCAAACAGCTCAAAATTATCCAAGTATGATTCAACCTCCGTATCCGCTACCGGAATATGATGTGCAAGCCTTACCTGTGTAAAGCAGTCGATTGACTTGATATTATTATTGATGCCACTGTATACGCTATTGCCGTTTACATACACATCGGTTTGTCCCGTTTCGGTATCTCCGCATACAACAACATTATTCCATGAATTTTGGGAGTATTCACCAACCGCCGTTTGGAATACATACAGTCTGCCTTGATTAAAATTAAGAGCCTGCACGAGATTTGCCGAATTTCCGTCTTTTTTTGAATAAGACACAAGCTGACATATACTGTCATCGGCATCCGGCAGCTTGGCGGAAACCTTCATTATAAACTTTGTGCCTATAGGACTGTTGCTGAGATCTTGTGAATATATGCAGTCCATACGCTGACGCTCGCTGTCGGAAACGTCTCCGTTGCTGTATGTATGCATAAGCTTTCCTGCAAGCTCATCATCCACTATTTCTGCATATATTCTTGTTTTGTCTACCGACGGGAACGAAAAGCCCCAGCCGTTTGCTCCGCTTGTCTTTCCGTAATAGAATTGCTGAACATCCCAGCTTTCAAAGTCCTCTTGGATTAGCTTTTGTGAATCAATAGTATAGCTTTCCTGCACATTGCCGTCTGCATCAACCGCACAAAGTCTCATGCCGCTTGTAATAATCGTATTGTCATCAACAGGCTCACCGTCAGCATTGCGAATCTCTGCCCGATATCCTATGTCGGCAGTTATTGCTTGTTTCATGACATCACAGGTTGTATAGGGCATAACTTTTGCAATACTTTCATCGGGATCTATATTGTATACACTGCTTTTAAGATGTGACAGACGACCGGCTGTTTTAAACTTGATTTGTGTATCTGCAGCGCTTTGTCCTAACAAATCCTTTGTTCCCGAAAGATTCAGTGTATATTCGGTTTTCTTTGAAAGGGAGTTTATTGGCTTTATTGTAAGTGTTTTGCCATTAACCGACGATACGGATACCGCAACTTCAGTTCCGTCAGCCGCAGTCAGCACTGCCGTACCGATATTTGCAGGATCAATCACATAATTGAAGGTTACGCTTAGGGCATCGTCTGTGCCAACATCGGTTTCACCGTTTTGTGGTGATGACTCAGAGAGTGCAAATTCTGACGGCTCGTCTATACGGAGATAATCGTAGTATCCGTTACATACAAGCTGAGTGCCCTGAGCGCGCAGCCAAAGCTGTACACCGGCAAGGTTTCTTTGAGCCTGAACAAAAGCATTTGATGAAACATCCCGTACAATGGTTTCTCCGTTGTTTGTTATAAAATACGCTTTATATATTTTGTTTATGCGATCATATACATAGCCTGCGGTATAGAGCTTGCCGTTGGCAAGATTGTAGCCTTTTTGGGTATCTGTTCCCGGTGTTTTGCTATATCCTATGCCCTCTACGTTTATAGCCCTTGTATTGCTGAATTTTATACCGCCTGTTCTTTCGGAATATCCTGAAACATTTTTATTTCCGTTTGCATCGGCAAAGACCGGAATTATACCAAACTCATAGGGAAGATATGTACCGAGATTACCCTCAGAATCTGTGCCGTCGTGACCGAGACGAGCTTCAATCACAACTCTATCCATATCGGGCAGCTTATCTGAGGTGTATGGCTGCAAAGCATCTGTTGCGGTGACTGCCCCTTTGAGAACCTGCTGACCGTCAAATTCTGCCTGTGACCATGTGACTGAGCCGTTGGCATTGGTGCAGTTTGATCCCCAATTAAAATACGGTTTGGCAACCTTTGTGGTTACATTGTTAAATTCATAGTGAATACTCAGCTTGTCAACTGACGAAATTTTAAGGTTATCTACATATGAATAGTCTGAACCGGAGCTTAGGCGGATGCGGAGGCCCTGCTGGCCTGCTTCTTCTGTTTTGCTGAAGGTCTGATTTGTATTTGCATTAGATGTTGCATCATATTCGGCAACATATCTGTACTCTTCTTCACCCTTTTCTTTCATCCAAAGCATATACTTTGTGGTTTCAAAATTGAGCACAATCTTAAATGTATACCACTTTTTGGCAGTATATGTGCCTCCTTCTACAGAGCGGCAATAGACTTTACCGTTGGAATCGAGATACAGTGCTGCAACTCTTGTGCCCCAGCCTCTTTTATCATAAATATCTGCCTGAAAAGAATCTGCAGCCTCTTTGTAAAGATCAAATTCAATCTGAAGATATTTTTCGTCGGGCAAATCCTGGTCAATCAAAATAGAGCCAATGTTATCTACGTTATCTATTTTGACCGTTTTTACACCCCAAACCTTATTGCTGCTGTCCTCAGGGTCTGTCATAAGCTGTGATCTTGTGCCGTCGGCGCCTTGATTTTGTCTAAAGCCGGCAACATCGCTTGTGTCCATATCATAATAAAGGTTAATTGCCGCATTAGCCGTTACAGGTAAAATTATAAGAGATGATAAAATTGACGCCACAATAAACAATGATATTATTTTTCTTACGTTTTTCATATATAAATCCCCTCTCATTCACATCGAACTGTCGATTATTTATTTTTTTCCAAAATGGCAATATCCAATATATTGTTCCAATTATTGATATTAGTTCCGTAGAAGGTTGTGCGCACATATCTTGCGTTTACACCATCTGTTGTAAACACTTCGCTGTCTGATGTTTTTCCGCAGGAGTATCCATCATATATAGTTTGATAATTCTGTCCGTCCTCCGAGAGCTCAATTTTTAATTTTGAGGTTCTCACATTTCCATACAAAAACGCTATTCCGACTCCGTCAACAGTATTTATTCCGCCAAGGTCTATATCCATTGTACATTTGCCCAAAGCCGCCCATTTTGTTTCATAGCTTGTGTCAAATGCGGCAGAGGCGGGATTTTCGGGCTGTGGCTCATCACTTGCTTCATAATTTTTGATATCCAAACGCTTATAGCCGTCCGGAATACCGATAAACCTTGAGCGCACAAAGGTTATAACATATGCCTTGTTCTCCTTACCCTCCTCATGGCCGGTAATAACAACGGTGCCATACCTGCTGCCGTCCGGACGCATATCGGTTATATTGCCGTCTGATTCAACTGTGCTTACAGCCGTTTGATCAACAGGTACCTCAACAGTGTAGGCATATACGTCTGAGCTGAAATCTGCAAGCTGTGCTCCGTTAATCTTTATTTCCTTTATCGAAGCATATTCAAGCTCACCATCAGATATTGTCCATTCGTCAAGCGGCTTAACACCTTTAAATTCATAATTGTCATAATAATTTGAAAAACCTACGATAATTCTGCCTTCTTTAAAATCGTTAAGGTGTATTGCAAGCTTCTTTATTCCGTCATTTTCATTCTGACCTTCAATCTCAGGCGAAGACGGAAGCGGTTTTGCATCCATAACCTCAAATGTTCCCTCAGAAAGTATCTGTACCTTCATTTTTTTGCCATCCTTTGTGAGAACAGCTGTTTTGCCGCAGGGGTTTAGTTCAATCTCGGCATCGGTATGTGCAAACCACCATACCTCTCCGCTTTGCTTCATTGTTATTTCATCTTCAACTGTAACGGCATTTCTGCCCTCGTTGAGCATTATTCCTCGTCTTGCCGTTTCCACGTCGTCAGAATATATATTCGTCAAATCGGCAATTGCATATGCACCCTTCGGCTTTGACTCATACTTTATAATTTTTGCCGAAGCCGCTTTTTGATCATATTCTCCGTCCGGGTTAAACACAAGTGTGTTATGCCCCTCTGCACGGTAGCGGTAACGGTCGTAGGTTCTTCCCGGAAGATTGTAATCATCATAGCCCAAATCCATGATAAATCGTTCACCCTGTGAGTCAATAATAAACCCACCCTTGTCATAGTGACTATGCGAATCTGTGTTATTACCGTTGTGGAAGCCTACATACATGGCATCGTCATTATTGCTGCTGCGCATTGTCATTGTTTCTACAACATCAGAATATTTATCCAGCGGCATTTTCATTTCTGAACCGCCAAATGTTGGATCGTAATAAACCAAATCTTCCCATGTTGCAGTGCTTGTGCCGCTCATAACATCCTTTATTCTTTGTGAGGCATAATACGGCTTATTCATTCGCTTTGCAAACCACATAACCTGCGACGGTCTTATTGCGGCTGTTGACGCTGCCGCATCGGAATAATTATAAAAGCCTGCAGGTCCGTTCATAGATTCCACAAATTCCACAGTATCGCAAACACCCGGAACATCAGCATTGCCAAAGTCGGTGCCAAATGCGGATTCAAGCGCCTTCATATATCGTGCATAATAATTTGTAGCATAGCTCCAATAGCTCGGTCCTTCGCCGTATGAGCCGTGGGGCGCGAACAGTGCAAGGGCACGTCTTACATTTTTAAGACCGTTTGAAAGAACTTTGCCGCAAAGCTCCTCACAGCCTTCCTCATCTCCTATTGCAAGAGCTGCCATTGCCATACCGCCGTTGCAGACAAATGTCCAGTTGTTTGCCGGTACCGATTCACTCCATTTATATGTACGTTCTCTTTCGTTGCCCTCATAGTCATCCATTACCTGATTTAAGCCGTATTCTATCATTGCTTTTCGCATGATAGCCCTTCTGTCCTCGCCCAGCCAGTCATAAAGCCAGTCATAACCATAGGCAAAGCCGGCTATCATTTCGGAAGGATCAAGAAAATGCTTTGGATTCCAGTCCGGGAAATATGCCGCAAGATATAGCTCGTCCCATGCACGCTCGGCATATCTTTCGTCAAATGTAAGATTATATGCAAGAGCAAGGGTTGCAACACGTCTTTCTACTCGTCTTGATGTGTCAAGCAAACGTATGCCGTCGGGAATTACATATTTTGAAGGCTCTTGATTTATATAACCCTCAGCCTCTTTTATAACACTCTCAAACGCTTTTTTTGCAAATTCGTCTGTCTGTATCAGATTTCTCATTTCTTCAAAGAAATTGCCGTCAACGACAACTCTCGGATGCGCCTTGCCCGGATTTTTTTCTTTGAGCATTGAAATAAGCTCCTCACCGGTATAATCGGTATATATAAATGAGGAAACTATACTGTTTAACAAATCATAGCTTTTATCCCATGAAATAAAATTTTCTTCGTTGCTGAAAATAATAAATCCGTTTGACGCGTCATCAAACAAATATTTGTTAAACATCTCACAGCAGGTGCCTGCCGAAAGATACATTCTGCCATCAGAGTTTTTTGCATTTATCGATTCTGCAGCTTCACCGTTTTTTTGCGCTGCTCCGCCGCCGCACGGTATGATATAAGCATCATCACCGTAGTTAAGATGTACAGTGTTTTCATTTTGATTATAAATAACACGTCCGCCGGCATATGCCGCTATTTCCCTTATAGGTACATAAACCTCGCCGTTTTCGGAAAACGGCACTGCGCAAAGCTCAGTTTTTTCGGCATTGATAAGAGCGTATTTTTTGCCACAGTAAAATGCAGCAGCATTTTTCATCTTATCCTGCACTGTCACAGCATTTTGCGTGTTCTCTATCACATCATCTTCCTCCATCATGTTTGCGGGCTTTTCAATTCCGGTAGCAAACGTCATATTATCCATATTCACCTTTGAATACTGATCAATCTGTGTAAGCTGAAGGCGTATGCTTGTAACATCTGTCATGTTACGCGCTGCAATGGACAAGTCTCTCACCCGTCTGCGTCCGTTTATCCACACATTCGCTTTTTTCTGTTCCAAATCAAGAGCTATCGAAACAGTGTAAAATTTCTTTTCTATGTATTTTGCTACAAGTGTTCCGTCATACAGTGTTATCATTCCGTTTTTCATTGTCAGAAACACGCAGGTTCCGCCATTGGTGCTTGTAATTTCAACGCGCATTGCACTGCTGTTTACACTGTCAAAACGCATATCGGTTTCAAAAAACACCTTTCCCGTCAGAGGATTGCTGTCGAATGAACGCTGCATAAAAGCGGAGTTTGTTGAGCCCTCAATCGCAACACTTTTATCGGTATTACTGGGTAGGTTTTCTGTCTTTACCGTAACATTGTCACCCTCTACAATCCAAAAGCCGACAGGCCTTGCACCCGTTGCGGTTGAATTGAAATCGTAGAATTCCTGCAGGTCGGTGTCTGCAGCCAAGGCAGACACAGTGCCCATAATAAGTGAAACGGATGTCAATAAAGACAGTGCACTTTTTAAAAATTTGTACATACAATCACGCTCCTTTTATTATTCTTTTATCTATACGGACAAAATGTTTTGTGCCGCTGTTTCCTGTACGATAAATGTTATGATTTTATCTCCCATTCAATAAGGTCTAATTCTTTTCCTTGGTCACTGAAGGTTTTTATTTCATTATGCGTAACATCCGATTTTATTTCATTTCCGAACAGCTTTAAAGATACTGACGTATCACAACTGTTCATTTCATAAAATCTTATAATATTACCCTTACCCGTTTCGGCTTCCTTTACTGCGGAAACAATAATATTTTCATTATCACATTCAATACAGCTCATTTTCTCAGGCAACGTTCCTTTGTGAAAGCCTGTCCAAACATACCTGAGTCCGAAATTGAGTTCACTTGCTGTCATCTCTGCTTGTGCGTTATTTTCATAAGGGAAAAGTGAATAATAAAATTCATGTCTGCCTTGATCCATATATTCGCAAAATTCGTCACGGTTTCCGAAATGGTCGGCATATATTGCGCTCCTTAAAACCGTCATTCTTACACATCCGTCTTCCGTGTCGTATCCGTATTTAGAGTCGTTTGCAACACACAAATCTCCGACTGCAAACCAAGATCCGCATGGTTCTTCGCCTTGATTTTGTTTTCTTGTTACTGTAGAATATGGGATTTTGGCAATGATATCACTGCTGTTTACCGGAAATGCAAATTTTAACGCCCTATGCCGCTCGGAAAAATCAATCATTGTCTTGACCAAAACAATTTTACTCCCAGGTATAACTGTGTATTCTCTGCACAAAGCGGAATTATTATATGAAGTTTTTACCCTGAGAGTTGCTCTTATCAGCCCGTTTTCTATTACCGAAAATTCGGGAGTGCCGAATGCAGCGATTGTCTCTCCCAACTTTTGTTTGTCGTGAGCCCAGGTATCACAGGCAGTTTCGTCTATCAGTACCGCACTGCACGCTTTGTTTATTATGTATTTATCGGTTTCCTTATCATAAAATGAAGAAATATCGCCCGTATCATTGTCAAATTCAAGCCTTATCTTGCTGTTTTCAATAGTTCTTTGCGTAATTTTAAGTTCACTTTCAAACGATTCCACAGACGCCTCTTTAGCAAACAGTCTGTATACGCAATAGCCCATAGGCTCAACATCGGCTATAAATAATGTATGGTATTTATCATCTGCGTTGGTCTGATCTCCACGCACTATCTGAAATGCTATTTCGTTATTGTCACAGTCGGTCATTTTTGTTGCCGTTGCATTTACCTGAACAGGCATTTTCACTCTCCATGAGTGTGGATTGAATACCACTATCGGTGCTCCGAGCACTTCATGCTGCCAAAGCTTCCAGACTTTTGGTGTTCTGTATGCGGGCAATGTTTCATTTCTCAAAGTGTTGATATTTAGACTGATTTTCTGCATTGAAAAATTGAGAGCCTGCTCGGAAATACTCATTATTTCACCGTATAAATATGCTGCATCATCATACGCTTTTTTAACCGAGCATCCACCCAGGATATCATGAAACTGATTAAACAAAAGATTTTTCCATGCTTTGGCAAATTTCTCCTTAGGATATTTTGCTCCGGTAAGTTCCTTTGCCATAACACAAAGCTTTTCGGCGGCTATAAGATTGTTTTCACATTCCCTATTGTGTCTTTTTACCGCACTGCACACGCTGTAGCAGCCTCTGGCATGATGCTGAAGCTCGCCGTGTACCGTTTGTAAATTTGATTTATCTACATTATTAAAATATGTATCAGGAGTTGAATAAACCATACCATCAATCGGCAAATGATTTATTTCGTCAATCAGCTTGATTGTAGGTCCTCCACCATGATTTCCTACACCGTAAAATGCCATATAGTCTCTGTTATCTTTTTGTGCTTTTTCCTTAAGGCGTTCAAACAGCTCCATTTTTGCTGTATCATAATTATAATGCCAAGGTATTCTGTATGCACATACACTGCTTCCGTCGCTGCTCTCCCAATTAAACAGGGTTTCCTTTGTTTTTCCTTCTTCGGGCATGGGGCGCATAAACACATAATTGTTCATACCGCTTTTTTTCAAAATCTGCGGCAGGGAGGCATTGTGCCCAAAAGAATCAACATTATATCCCGTTTTTGCGGTTATGCCGAATTTTTCTTTAAAATATCGCTGCGAAACAAGCCCATGTCTGGCAAAGCTCTCGCCACTCGGCAAATTGCAGTCCGGCTGCAAAAACCAGCCTCCGACAATATTCCATCGTCCTTGTCTTACTCTCTCTTTTATTTCCTCAAACATATCCGGATCGGTTTTTTCTATCCACTGATAATACACCGCACACGCACTTGTAAATTTGAAATCTGGGAAATCATTCATACGATCTAATGCGCTTCTAAATGTTGAAATTATTTCAGAAAAGCCCTCCTGCCATCTCCACAGCCATACCGGATCAAGATGTGCATTTCCTATAAGATATATTTTAGCCATAATACCCCTCATTAAATCTCTTTTTTATAATGGTATCACATATACTTTTACAATGTCTATGGTTTTTTTTGCATTTTTATTGCTTTTTTTAATATTTAATGATATTATATAGATAAATACTAAAAATGTAAAAGTTGGAGAGGGATCGAAATGATAAATTGTTTGACAAAAACAGACTTCATATTTCCCTGTGAGATAAATGCATCCCGAAAAAAAATTAAGGGCGATTATTCCACGCATTGGCACGATTTTCATGAAATAGAGTTTATAATAAGCGGCAAAGGCACATATATTATAGACGGTGTTTGCCATGAGATAAAAAAAGGTATGCTTTTTTTTATGACACCGGTCAACTTTCATGAAATAAAAAACTCCGATGCCGAAATTATTAACGTTATGTTTTCGAATGATGCCTGCAGCCGAAACACTCTGTTTGATCTGACAGGCTCAAATATAAATAATATAATAAGCCTAAGAGATGAGGATTTTGATGTTGTGCTGACGCTTCTAAATGAGCTTATATTTTCTGCAAGCAACAACCATCCTCAATATTCCTCTTCACTCCTGGACTGTCTGTTATACAAAGCTAAAATTTCTCAAAAATACAAAAGCTCTGTAAATCTTACGCATGTTCGAGCCGCAATGCTGTATATTCAAAACAATTTCCGTTCAAATATAAGTCTTGATGATGTTGCCTCCTTTGTCGGTCTTTCTGCTCCATATATCAGCAGCTTATTTCCCAAAGAAACCGGAATGACTTTTAAAAATTATCTAAGCTCGCTTCGGTTTGATTATGCAAAAAAATTGCTTACTTATTCTGACCTGAGCATTACTCAGGTATGCAGTGAAAGCGGCTTTGAGGATTATGCCAACTTTTTGCGCCATTTTAAAAAGCACTTTGGCATGACGCCCAATGATTTTAAAAAAACACAAATAAATGATAAGACAATTTCCGAGAATTATTGACATTTCACGAATATTAGTGTATAATACTGAAAAAAATTTATGTGTGATGTTTCTACTAAGACAAGCGAGGATATTTGTCAACTACTTCAATGTCAACCGCAAGATTTGATTGTATGGAGAGTTGACTTAAATCCTGAACTGTCATATGAGAATAGATTCAAGGGGTGATTAACAATGCAAGATACGGCTATAGAAATGGCTAAAAGGCTTTTGGTGGATTCTATATGGAAATCTGCTAATCTTGAGGGGCTTGGAACTACATTCCCCAAAACAGAAGCTATTCTTGCCAATGCTCCAACGGAAACAAAATCAGAAGAAGTATTGTTCGTCATCAATATGAAAAGAGCTTGGCAATTTCTATTGGACAATTTGGATAGTCCTAACAATATAATGCTGCTAAGGGAATATAATAAAGTTGTTGGAGAATTATTGTTTCGCAACAGCGGAGAAATACGAACTTTCCCCGTTCAGATTGGCGGTACATCTTGGGAACCTGAATTGCCTAACAGTGCAGCCATTATAGAAGACCTACAAGAGATAGACAAGATTGATGATATAGAGTTAAAGGCATTAAAATTCTTCTGCTTTGTAGCAAGAACACAGATATTTATTGATGGAAATAAACGAGTGGCACAGTTGATAGCCAACAAAATACTCATTGAAAATGATATTGGTATATTCCAAATACCAATTGAGAAATTGGAGCAATTTAAAATCCTCCTGATTGGATTTTACGAGACTGCAAACGATACCGCTATAATTGACTTTATGAAAGAGTCTTGCATTAAAAGGGTGTGGAAAGAATGAGTGAAGACACTTTTGTTTAATTAATCGTCTATAATAGGCTAAATACAGCTCTTTTTTATTATGAGAACGTAAAGAAATCACAGAACTGCTTGCAGGTGTTGAATTAATATCCGCGGAGTATATAAAAATTATTAGGTGCTACCTTAAATGGTTGCGCCTCTTTTAATATAAAACAAAAGGAAAAATGAATTATTTGACAAATAATACAGCTACAAATACTATACCCGTATGGGAGAAATTTTTACTTACACCGAAAGAAGCATCTGCATATACCAACATTGGTATAAACAAGATGGATGAGATTAGAAAAAACCAATGTATGATTTTGCCTTTCACATAGGCAAGAAAAGATTGGTAAAACACAAAGAATTTGAGAAGTTTTTAGAAAAAAGCATAGAGATATAATACAAAAATTTTGAAGTTTTGACACGAAAATTGCGTATCTGATTGACTTTTTAAGGCTATTATGGTATAATTTTATGATATGACAGACTCCTTTTACAAAAGGAGCTTTATAGGACAAGAATATATTGAAAAATGCCTAAAACCACCGAAAATAAAGGAGATGTGATATAAAATGAAATTAGGAATAGTAATACGACCATGAATTTCATATATTGCTATGTATCTCTATAAAGTGCTTTAAATCGGCATATTTCAAGGTTTTGAAAAAGATTCAATCACCATATAATTCTATGTTACGCCATACCATTCTATATCAAAATGGCGTAGAATATGGAGTAGAGAGTCTGACACCCAAATTGAATAAACTTTTAAGTCTTTAAATATTAAAAGAAGTCTATTATTGATTGCTTAACTGTGATTGATAGTAGGCTTCTTTTAGTATTTAAGGATAATACTAAAACCGCCACCATATCAACTTAAAATGAGAGTTTTATTGACTATTTGAAAGGAGAAAATAATTAAAACAATGAACGAAAGAATTATTAAGCCGGGTGTGGTCAAGATGATTATAGACCACACCAAAAACAAAAATAAGAAGTACACTCAAGAGACGGTTAATGATATTTTAACCGCCTTTTTTGATGTAGTAGAGATTGCTATTTCTAAAGGTAACTCAATACATATTAACGGATATATGACTATTGAGCCACAGTATAGAGCTGAGAGAAAGGCAAGAAATGTACAAGCCAATACAGAAATAAAAGTACCGCCGCATTACAAAGTAAATATTAAATCAGGCTCACGTTTTAATCAGGCTGCGGAACGTCTAACAGAAAGGATTTTGAATAATAAGGTATGAATGAAAGATTAAATAAAGCAGATTTAATAGATAAAGTATCTGAAATACTTGCAGATAAAAGATTTGTTAGGGGCGGAAATCGTAAATCATGGATAAGTAAATATCATCTTAATTATGCAAAAGATGATGTGATCAAACCTGTATTGTCCGCTTGTTTTGATGCGATTGTTAATGCTATCGGGAACGGTGATACTGTCTTTATAAAAGACTATTTTACTATTGAACCTCGTTATATGAAGGCGAAGAAACTAAACGCTACAGGGTTTAATAATATGAATATCAACAAAATTGTACCGCCGCATTACAAGGTGGCTATTGTGCCGGGCGAAAAAATGAAAGATGCTTTACGGTGTTGTACTGAGAAAGGAAGTTCTGAATGAACGATACTAAATGGATTGATTCATTTACAAGAGCGTTAGCAGACATAGCAGAGCCGGAGAAAAGAAGTTTAATCTATATGGTAATTATCGGCATTATCAACGAATACAAAAATGGCAAATATGACGGTATGGATGGTATAGAGATATTGAACTCATTTGGCATAAACTGTAGGCACATTTCCGCTTCCGCTACGAAAGAAAATAGGAACAAAACAAAACGAAAAACTGTTCCCTCCCAGCAAAAATGGACACAGAAAAGCTACAAAAAACGGAATGAATCG
>JAEDEG010000015.1 GCA_016293435.1 Clostridia bacterium | reverse complement strand
CTATAGAGGCGGGGGACATCTTAATTTAGTTATAAAAGAATGTGTCTCTTAAGATTGTTGTATATAATGTCATGCCGGCGGATTACACCTTGAGCACGCTTCAAGCCCTGCCGCCTTTGCGGCGGCAACGGTAGTCTGTATTTTGCTCTTCAAATATGAACAGCCGTCTCTGTGATATTTTGACCCGGTTTTTGTGCGATAAACAGCCTGAGAATCACTGCTTACCGAAGGAGCTGTACCGCCGCCCTGCAAGCCTTGAGAAGGAGCATATGACACAGATGAAGAAGCCTTGGAAGAGCTGACATCGGAGCCTGCGGGCTTATAGCTATTAGGGAGGGCGGTTTTATTGCCGTATATATTGGTGCCGTCGGAGGTGAGCACAACTGTGCCCAGCATCTCGGTTGTAAAAAGTGTCACACCCATATTTTGAAGCATAGAAACAAGCTGCGCAGACGGGTGACCGTAGGAATTGCCCTTACCAACGCTTATAACTGCAATTTTGGGAGTTACCCTTTCCAAAAATGCATAGGTTGATGAGCTGCTGCTGCCGTGATGTCCGATTTTTATTACATCACTGTCGAGGCTGTAGCCCATATTTATCATAGTCTGCTCTGCTTCTGCCTCAGCATCACCCATAAAAAGAAAGCTTGTGCCCTGATAGGTGAGCTTTATAACAACAGAACAGTTGTTATTGTCGGAGGTTATGGTATTGGGCGAAAACACATCTGCAAAAAGACCCGGAAGAGAGAGTATTTCAAGTCCGCCATATGCATAGCACGTTTCGCATCCGTTGGCGGAAAGTGCCGCAAGCATACGCTCAAAGGTCTTGGTAGTATGGCTTTTTTGAGGCATATAAAATTTGGAAACCGCAAAATTGTTCAACACCGCCGGCATACCCGTTATATGATCGGAATCGGGGTGAGTTGCAACAACATAGGTAACAGCACTGTAGCCAAGTGAAGATATGTAAGACGAGGCAGTGTATTCGTCAGGACCTGCATCAATAAGCATTGTCTCTCCGTTTGGAAGCTCAATGAATATTGAATCCCCCTGCCCCACATCTATGTAATGTACCTTAAGATTTGCCGTCGGAGCCTGAACATTGGCAGAAAAAGCAGCGTTTGTTACCGTGACAGTGCGCTTTGCTTCGTCCCATGCTACACGATAGCCGAGAACTTCGGCAAAAAATCTTACGGGAATCATGGTGCGTCCGCCTATAATCTTAGGAGCTGCATCAAGGGTCTGCACTGTGCCGTTTACCAAAGCAGTGCACGAATCTAAGGTAAACACCACAGTATTGGCATTACCGCTTACGGTGACGGTTCTGTCTGTTTCATTCCACAAAACAGATGCACCCATCTGCTGTGCAACGGCTCTTGCCGGAAGCAGGGTTCTGCCCTCTGATATGACGGGAGACGTGCCTCTGCCGGGGTCTATCTCCATGGCAGTGCCGTTTACAGTCATGTTGGGATTGTCAATCTGCAATTCTATGCATACATACGGCGTGCCTGATGCGTTTGCACATATATTGCCTATTGAAGAAAAAAGCATCAGAAATATCAAAAATATTGAAAGCTGTCTTTTCATAATATCACCCCAATTTTTAAGTTCATAGGTCAGATTTTGAATCATTTGTAAAAGGCCACGCCGCTCTATTAATAAAATACAAGATAAGCCATAAAGCTTTACAATAAATCAGTAGCTGCTAACTGCATTTTCCGCTGCTGTGCCATTGCCGTAGACGGGCTCAAATTCGTTATACTCATCAGATACCTGCGCCTGCGGCAAATCTGTGCCCGGCTGAGGTGTGGTATTTTGCCCATAAGGTGACTGCGCCTCGGGAGCAGGCGTGTCCGGAGTATTTGAACCGGATTCGGGCGTTGTATTTTCTTGAGGCTTGTCAGCTTCTCTCTTTTTGGTGCCCACACGCTCCACCTGAGTAATGGAGCTATAGGAGCTCTTGCAAAGAAGCTCTCTCGAAACCACAGTGCCGTTTTCTTTTATAATCTTATATGCTTCGGTGGTGGTGCCGTTTGACCCCTTTTCTTCTATTTTACGTTCACCCTCATACATTGTATCGTCTTTTATGGTTGAGGTGGAGTATGCAATTGTACCGGTAACGGCAGTCTCTATGGAAATATCCTTTTTATATTTTTTTCTGCCGTATACATTTACGGTAAGTCTGTTTCCGTCGGCTATGACTTCGAGCTTAACGGGAGTTTCTTTGTTATTTTTGAATTTAAAGTCTATTGTACCGTAAGAAACCGTTGCATCTCTGCCCAGCGGCACATACGAAACGGGAATGCTGTGATTGGTACGGTACACAATTTCGAGATCTGCAAACACAACTGCGTTATACAAGGTTGAAGAAACTTGACATATGCCGCCGCCCACGCCGTCTACCACCTTGTTGCCGCTGTATACATGAGCAACCTTAAAGCCGGTTGCCTCAGTTCGGGGACCTACAACATCGTTGAACGAAAATACCTCTCCGGGATTTAAAATTCTGCCGTTTATCTTTTCTGATGCAAGGCGTATATTTTCTTTTCTGTTGGCACTTGAGGTTTCATAATTGCTGCTGTAGGTTCCGATTAAAGTATCGGTATATTCAGCCTCAAGTTCTGCTGCCGTAACCGCGGGATAGGTGATCTTGGCAGGAATTTTGTAGCTTGAGGTGCTGTCTTTGTTTTCTTCTAAAATTTTTTTTGCTTTGTCATTATCTATCTCAACGCCAATGACCTCGGGAGTAATTGTGATGCTGCCGTCCTCCTGAATGCACTCGGCATCCTTTGGGGCGCGGTTATATTCCTCACAAAATTCATCGGCATTTATTTTCTCGGGATAAATATCGGTTATTTCTATTTCAATCGCTTTGTCAAGGTTACCTTGTACATATGCTTTGGAAATCAGCGGCACAACCTCTGAGGCATCTACGCCGCGCCCGGGTTTTCCGTTGGTAACAACAAGGCAATCGGGCTCTATTTCAACGCTATAGCTTTGTACATCGGTAATATAGTCTGAGAGCTTTTCGTTTAGTTCGTACTGAAGCCTTTCGAGATTGCAGTCAAAAATCAGCTCAATGTGACAAGGATTGGATTTAAGCTTTTTTTTGGCTTTGATTTTGTCGGACAGAGAGCCCTTTTTTCCGTAGGATAGAGCAGCCTTTACGGTTTTGTCTATATTTGGCTTTAGCTCTATACGTGAGCTCTGAACATTAATATATATACCGTTGCAGGTCAAAACCGGATTATATTCAAAGGTGCCGAATTTTGCCGACAATACAGATCTTGCTTCAGCCTCGGTCATCGATCCGAGATGTATGTCGCCAACATATACACCATCATATATTTTGTCGCTTGCGCCCGCATTTTGTATCACAAATATACCAAAAAACACTGCAGCAATCAAAACAACTGTCACAGTAACGGTAATGACAATCTTCTTTTTTGAATGATTTGAATTTTTGTTCATAGCTTTACCTCTAAAACTTCATCAGTTATATCATATGCCGCTGTCGGCTTTTTATCAAAAGTATTTTGTTAAAATTAACTTTGGCGAAAGAGAGTACCCTTTCGCCAAAGTTCCGATTTTATTATTCGGCCATTTTATTATTCGGCCATTTTTTTGTAGGTTTCGTATCTGTCGAGGAGGTCTCTTTCGGCCTTATCGAAGAGTTCGCCTGCTATATCGGGATATGCTTTTTGGAGCATAAGATATCTGTTTTCACCCATCATAAAGTCTTTAACCTTGCCGGTGGGTTCTTTAGAATCAAGAGTGAAAGGATTCTTACCTGCGTCTTTGAGCTCAGGATTGAATCTCCACAGGTGCCAATAACCGGTTTCAACAGCTTTCTTTTCTTCTGCAATTGAGTTTGCCATGCCGCCCTTAGCCTTGAGACCGTGATTGATACAAGGAGCGTATGCAATGATAAGTGAAGGACCGGGATAAGCTTCGGCTTCTTTGATTGCATTGAGAGCCTGCTGCATGTTTGCACCGAGAGCGATCTGAGCAACATATACATAGCCATAGGTTGTAGCAATCATGCCGAGGTCTTTTTTCTTGGTTCTCATACCGGAAGCTGCAAATTTTGCAACTGCAGCAGTAGGTGTAGCCTTAGAAGCCTGACCGCCTGTGTTGGAGTATACTTCGGTATCAACAACAAAGATGTTGATGTCTTCGCCTGAAGCAATAACATGGTCGAGACCGCCGTAACCGATATCGTATGCCCAACCGTCGCCGCCGAATACCCACTGTGACTTCTTAACAAGGAAGTCTGTTCTGTCGGCAATCTTAGCAATGATAGGATCATTCTTATCTGCATTTGCAAGAGCTGCTTTGACCTGAGCTGCTGCTGCAACAGAAGCCTCTGTGTTATCTTTGCCTGCAATCCAAGCCTTGAATGCATCGGCAAGCTCCGGTGCGCATCCTGCTTCGATAGCCTGATTCATAAGAGAAACAAGGTTCTTTCTGTTTTTCTTAACAGCAAGCACCATACCGAGACCAAACTCAGCATTATCTTCAAAGAGGGAGTTTGCCCAAGCAGGACCCTTGCCCTCAGCATTTTTACAATAAGGCATTGAAGGAGCTGAACCACCCCAGATAGAAGTACATCCGGTAGCGTTGGCAACCATCATTCTGTCACCAAAGAGCTGAGTAATAAGCTTGATATAAGGTGTTTCACCACAGCCTGCGCATGCACCGGAGAATTCAAGAAGAGGTGTAGCAAACTGTGAATTTTTGATATTTTTGGAAATATCGATATCCTTCTGCTTTGAGGGAACGGTCATTGCATAATCCCAATTGGGAGCTTCGATATCTGCAACTGCATCGATGGGTGTCATCTTGAGAGCCTGCACCTTTTCGGGACAAACATTTGCACAAACACCGCAGCCGAGACAGTCGAGAGGTGATACCTGCACTCTGAATTCCATGTCTGCAAAGCCGAGAGCCTTTTTGGTAACAAAGCTTTCGGGAGCGTTTGCCTTTTCGTCAGCAGTAACGAGAACAGGTCTGATAGCTGCGTGAGGACAAACAGCAGAACACTGGTTACACTGAATACATTTATTAACATCCCAAACGGGAACATTAACAGCAACGCCTCTCTTTTCATATCTGGAGGTACCGGTTTCAAATGTTCCGGCTTCTTTGTCATCTCCTACAAAAGTAGAAACGGGGAGCTTGTAGCCTCTTTGAGCATTAACGGGAGCAACAATATCAGAAATAAATGCAGGAACATCAGCCTTTTTAGCTTCTTCGTCCACGGCATCCTTCCAAGAAGCGGGAACCTCTACCTTGTGGAGAGCTTCGATAGCACCATCAACCGCTGCACAGTTCATGTTAACAATTTCGTCACCCTTCTTGCCGTAGGTCTTTTTGATAGCTGCTTTGATAAGCTCAACAGCCTGTTCAAAAGGAATAACGTTTGCAAGCTTGAAGAAAGCACTCTGTGTTACCATGTTGATTCTTGTGGGTCCGAGACCTACCTTAACTGCAACATCAACAGCGTTGATTGTATAAAATTCGATATCGTTTTGTGCAATATATCTCTTCATAGCGGCAGGGAGCTTTTCTTCAAGCTCAGCATCACTCCATACACAGTTGAGGAGGAATGTGCCGCCCTTTCTGAGGCCTTCAAGTACGTCGTACTGGTGAATATATGCAGGCTTATGACAAGCAATATAGTCGGATTCATCAAGAAGA
This sequence comes from Clostridia bacterium, assembly GCA_016293435.1. Classification (GTDB taxonomy): domain Bacteria; phylum Bacillota; class Clostridia; order UMGS1810; family UMGS1810; genus RGIG1828. The sequence goes on along the minus strand of JAEDEG010000015.1, from coordinate 32,502 downwards.
TATGTTGATTTGATGGGCTTTTTACCAAATCTCAAGTGAGACATTGTTACACCGCCGGACTTTTTGGAGTCATAATCAAAATAAGCCTGAGCGTAAAGGTCGGTATTGTCACCGATAATTTTGATAGCGTCTTTGTTGGCACCAACAGTACCGTCGGAACCGAAGCCCCAGAACTTACAGCGTGTTGTGCCCTCGGGAGCAGCGTTGATTCTTTCGCCAAGCTCAAGTGAGAGATTTGTAACGTCATCAACAATACCGATAGTAAAGCCGTTTTTGGGCTCTTTTGCATCGAGATTTGCAAATACGGCAGCAAGCTGAGTGGGAGTAGTATCCTTGGAACCAAGACCGTAACGTCCGCCAACGATAACGGGAGCATCAGCTCTGCCGGTGTATAGATTGCATACATCGAGATAGAGGGGTTCGCCGAGAGAACCGGGTTCTTTGGTTCTGTCGAGAACAGCAATCTTTTTAACGGTGGAGGGAATTACATCGAAGAAGTATTTTGCGGAGAAAGGTCTATAGAGGTGAACCTTAACCACACCAACCTTCTGACCTGCGGCATTGAGGTAGTCGACTGTTTCTTCGAGAGCTTCACATACAGAGCCCATAGCAATGATAACCTTTTCTGCATCGGGAGCACCGTAATAATTGAAGGGCTTATATTCTCTGCCGGTAATTTTGGAGATTTCTGACATATATTCAGCAACCACATCGGGAAGAGCTTCATAGTATTTGTTGGCTGCTTCTCTGCCCTGGAAGTAGATGTCGGAGTTTTGAGCCGTACCTCTGAGCACGGGATGCTCAGGATTGAGAGCACGATCTTTGAACTCTTTGACAGCGTCCATATCAATAAGGTTTTTGAGATTTTCATAATCCATAACTTCAACCTTCTGAATTTCGTGAGAAGTTCTGAAGCCGTCGAAGAAGTGGAGGAAGGGAACTCTGCCTTTTATAGAAGCAAGGTGAGCTACACCTGCAAGATCCATAGTTTCCTGAACGGAACCGGAAGCGAGAAGCGCAAAGCCTGTCTGACGGCAAGCCATAACGTCCTGGTGATCGCCGAAAATGTTGAGCGCGTGAGCCGCAATTGCTCTTGCACTTACGTGGAATACGCAGGGAAGAAGCTCACCTGCAATCTTGTACATATTGGGGATCATGAGAAGAAGACCCTGAGATGCTGTGAATGTGGTGGTCAGAGCACCTGCCTGAAGTGAACCGTGAACTGCACCTGCAGCACCGGCTTCAGACTGCATTTCGACAACGTCTACAACTTCGCCGAAGATGTTTTTCTGACCCTGGGCACTCCATTCATCAACAACTTCTGCCATTGTGGATGAAGGAGTAATAGGATAGATAGCTGCAACTTCGGTAAACGCATAGGCGCAATGAGCGGCAGCATTGTTACCATCCATGGTTTTAAATTTCTTTGCCATTTTTGTACCTCCTGAAATGATTTATCATAATAAATGTATTATAACATGTATAAACATACTCTTTGATTATAACACAAAGTCTTTTATTTTTCAATAATTTTTTAATAATTTTTCGACAATTTGAATGTTTGTTATAATTTAATAAAGCAACGGTTTTTATACAGATATTTTTTAGATAAATTACTTTGTAAATCAAAACCGGATATGATGTAAAAAACAAAACATCAATCCGGTTTTTAATTACAGATATTTTAGTTTAAGACAACCTCGTGTCCGGTGCGTGCCGATTCGTATATTGCCATGAGAATTTCCATAATATCAATACCGTCCTTGGCAGGGCTCATACAATCGGTTCCGTTCATTACACAATCCACATAGTGATTGATTTCGTTTTCAAAAAGCCCGTCAAAGCTCAGAGCGGTTTCGGCACAAAGATCCATATTGGTCATATAGCCGTTTGCTTCGCTGTACAGCTCAAGCTCCGGTGAAAGCTTTGCTCCACCCTTTGTACCAAAAAATTCGATATCGCCTTTTTCGGTTTTGATATTGAGACTGAAGCTTGCTTCAATTGAAAGAACCGAGCCGTTGTCAAAGCGGACAAGAGCTGTTGCAAGGTCTTCTACATCGCAAATGTCGTTGTCTGTAGCGCTTGCAGCCACATAGCTCTTGGGAGTTTTGAGGTTTTTGCGGTCAAAAAGCTTTTGGAAGGTTGCGCCGTACACCGATACCACCTTGGGATTACCGAGGAAATAACGCACAAAGTCGATAACATGAACGCCAAGGTCGATGAGAGGACCGCCGGCAGAGCGCGATTTGTCACCGAACCAACCGCCGGGGTTGCCGTTTCTTCTGAGATATGTAGCCTTGCTGTAATATACATCGCCAAAGAAATCTGCTTTTTTGAAATCATTGAGTATGGACATGTCGTTGCCAAAACGGCGCACAAAGCCAATCATCAAAAGCTTGCCGTTTTTCTCGGCGGCTTCCTTCATTGCCTTTGCTTCTTCCACACTTGTTGCCATGGGCTTTTCACAAAGAACATGCTTGCCGGCATTTAGTGCTGCTATTGTGCAGGGAGCATGTTCACTGTTCCATGTGCAAACGCTTACCGCGTCTATGTCAGGGTCTTTGAGCATTTCGTCCTTATTGGTATAAAGTCTTTCGACTCCGTATTTTTCTCCCATTGCCTTAAGGCGTTTTTCATTTATATCACAAAACGCATAAAGCTCTGCATTGGGATTTTTGAGATATGCATTGATATGGGTTTCTGCAATATTACCCACACCTATAATTGCTATTTTTACCATTGTTATTCACTCCGTTCCGGTTATTTAATATAATGTAATTATACACATAATACCGGGCTGTGTCAATGTTGCAGAGTTATTAAAATCTGCTGTCAATGTCTGAATTTCTTTTAAGGTTTGTAAGGACTATGGAAATTACAAAAAATATTTTTCACTTTTAATGCCCTTTGCAGACACCAAAATCATCAAAGGGCATTTTAAATTTATTTACAATAACCCAAATCTATCATTTTTTCATACACTGCTTTTGCAAGAAGTGAATAACCATAATCGTTCAGATGTCCATCTTCCACAAGAAGTGACGGCGGTACCCTTCCGTTAGAAATATACGATAAATCGGTATCTGTTGCGGTAATTCCCACATCAGAAAGCGCCTGCTCTGACGAGAGATATTTTTTTGCATCAACAAAATGCTCTCCATATGCGTTGTACAAAGCAGCATCCGTTTTTTTCCATGAATTTGCATCTCCTCCTATTAAGCCAATAACAATATATTTGGAGGTGTCTTTGGAGTTGGATATCATTTTGTTGGTTATGTCAACCAAATCTGCAGCATCATCATCTTTGGGAGTTGTATTTGCCGCATTCCAGCCTCCGTTTGTGCCGGTAAAGAATATATTGATGTCAGCTTCTCTCGCAACAGTGAGAGATTGAGGATATACTGTTGTTCCTTTTTTTGCCAAAACTGCATTTCCTGAGGCAGAACGTGTATATTTTGCCCAATTAAGCGTCCGGGGCACTGTTGCTGCAACAGATACAGTCATCGTTCCTTCTGTGCCTGCAATTTCAAGAGCTTCCCAACCGCCAAATGATGTGTCTCGTGGAGTTATTATACCTGCATATGAGCCGTCCTTATTATATGCCGAAAAGTTTATTTCTACAGCAGACTGCTCAGCCGGAATAACAACGTCTTTATCAAGCTTCATCATCACAGCACCCTGTCTTGCTGCAATTGTCATGGAGGTTTCACCTCCTATACCCATGTTTCGTACATCCATTCCGGTAAGTTTTGCCAAAACTGCAGGATAGGATCCGGACTGTGGATCGGTTGCACCCTGACCGTAAGTAAGACTGTCACCCCAACAGGCAACTATTGAACCCGATTCTTTTTTCAAAGAATATGTTGTATTGGCGGGAATAATGACTCTAAGCCCGTTAACAACAGCATATAAATCCAAATCTGAATTATTGGTTACAGTGCCTGCCGAATAATCTACGGCAGCACAATCCACTGCATTTGCATACATATACACCTCAGTGTTATCCGCCTTCCAGATTTCTGTATGCTCTGCCAGAATTGATGCATATTCTTCAATTTCGTCCCAATGAAGCTTTGATTCTGACGGATATTTTTCGGGGTTAAATTCTCTTGAATGACCCCACACCGAAAGCAAAAGCAATTCATCATCGGCATCTGCTTCAAGAAATTGGGGCAAATATGAAGGCAATTGGTCGTGATGACAGGTCATTTCCCATTCATACCAGTTATCCGGCAGCGAAAAGGTTCCGCTTGTATTGCCTGAACGGCAATACTTTATTGCCGTATTTTCTTTAATGTAATTAATTATATTATTATAATCACTTCTGTCGTTTGGAACATTGTAAGGCCACACATAGCCGATTGGTTCTGCTCCGACCATAAGTGTCATGTCCTGCTGACTCTTATCGATTTCTGCAATTATCTCATCATAAGTCATTACAGTGGAGGCAGATGCTCTCATATCGGGATGAGTGTAAGAGTGACTGATTACATCAAATCCCTCATACATTGCTTTTGCCTCGTCGGAGGTCATTTGCTTATATTGAGGGCCGGTAAAACGAGCAGTCATAAGATTAAATGTTGACTTTATTCCATAATTTTCAAAAATGCTCATAAGAGTTGGGTCATCATCATAAATCAAATCATCATAGCTGAATGTAACTGCCTTTTCTGCAAAGCCGGGATATTTAAAGCTGACTGTCTCAAGAGAGTCGTCCGAAAAAGGAGTGAGTTCTTTTATGCCGCCAAGCGGAGCCAGATTATCGGCAGACCATGCAAAACCCTTAACAATTGTGCCGGTTTTCTGTGTAACATTGATAGATGCAGCCGCAATATCTTTTCCCATACCGATTTCCTTTTTATTTACATCAATTTTTATAAGTTTATTTGTGGCTGTTTCATATTGAGCCGCAGCTACCATAATATTTATCGGATTTGCGCTATAGTTTGTCACTGTTGTATACGCTTTTACGTTACCAACCGTAAACTTTTCGGATCCTGAGATATCATTTACAGAAACATCCACTTCCTCTGCAATATAGTGCGGTATGCCAAGTGTATAGTCAATATAAACTTCACTCGTATTGGATGAAAGTCTCAAAATCATACCGCTTCTTGCCTGTGCATCCAAGGACACCTCTGTAGCAGCATCAGATTCATAAACAGTTATAACTGCCCCGGCCGGAATTTGAGAGCCGTTTTTCAGTTCTCTGACCGTAAGTCCTTCAAAGCCGTGAATATTTCTTCCATCTATAGTGTATATATCGGAATTAAGATATATAATATCTGAGTTGAAATAATTATATGAATATACAATATCTGTGCCTATGGGCATCTGATTGCTCATTTTAATACTTTTATCAAATACCAGCTTTATGTTATTTCCGCTAACCGGAGAACTCGGCACTATTATAACATCATTGCCCGACTGTGTGACAGAGGCAAGCGAAATATTTTTACCATCAGCTGTCATTGTCACATTTTGGGCAGACAGCTCATCGTCTGCAAAGGCTGATGTCATAGAAAGCTTTATGCCTGATGTATTGTCCGGTAATGTATAATTTTCGGCATTTGTATAATTGCTTGATTCGTTTGTAGTATAAGAAGTAGACATAAGCTGCGGGATTGTATCGCATGAATCAATATCCATGTGTGCAATATATACACCGTTTTCATTTATATAATCTTCCGATTCTCGGTCAAATCCTGTCGACGGGAAGCCGGCGGTTCGTACCTGAAAAGCCATATAATCTGCCGATGAAGGGAAGAATGCCGTGCTCAGACTTCCGGTAGATATATACTCTCCGTCAAGAAAAGCATAGTATTTATCTGTATTATGGTTTAAAACAAATTCCACGCGATACCAGATGCCGGGATTTATTTGAGCAATTGAAAGAAATTTTCCTCCATATATAATTGATGCAAAGTTATATCCAAAACCGTTGGTAAGTGCAAAATACACATTTTTTGAATCAATTTTCACGTCAAAACCAAGCTTTATGACACCGGTTGACGCATTTTTGTAACGTGAGTCTGTTTTGGGATACACTCTCACTGTTGGATACGGAGCCGAAAGCGGAGCAATTTTGAGCGCTGCTCCTTCTATGGAATTTCTGTCTGCCGCAGTTGTAATTTTTGCATCGGAATGTCCAAGTAATGCTACAGCTCTGCCAAACGTAAACACCTCATAGCAGCTGTTGATATATTCAGAGGAGCTGCTGTAGTTAGTGAAAGAATGAGAAGCTGCCATCATCTCTGAGCCGGATTCAATGTAAATTTTCATATCCTTTATTTCAAAATTTACATTTCCTGAGGAGTTGTATCCCTGAACCTTAACACCGTATGTTGCCCCCACTTTTGCAACTCCGAAATTATGTTCGGTTGAACCACTTATACACAAAGCCCCATTATAGTAACAGTAATATTTATTATTATCGAGATCGGCAACAATCTTAAAATGTCCCCACTGTGCATTTTCGCCATATGTATATGTCATGCTGCCTACTTTTCCAGCCGAAGTAAAAAGCGCAGAGTTTTTGGCAGTAGCACTGGCCAAGGTGTAGCCTGCTCCAACCAGTGCAATTGCAGAAGGTTCATTTATCTTAATGTCCATTTCGGTGACAACAGTACCTGAGGCAAGTCCGGTTGTAAGACCCGTGGTGCTGTAGCCGAAAAAGGTGTTGTTAAGATTTACATAATACATTGGGTAATTCGTTCCCACACCACTCACGGTACCTCCGCTATTAGTATAAATGACATTGTTTATCGGATAATACTCAAATGAGACTGATGCAATTTCGCCGTTAACAGATACAGTAAAAACATGATTACCACCCGATATGGATTTGGTATCAAGCTCATAAATATAATCAGAGCCCGAAGCCTTGGGTGTTCCAAAAGCAGTACCGTCAAGGTAGCAAATTGCCTCATCTGCACCTGAACTAAAAGACATTTTAAATTTGATTAGCTCATCACCAAAAAAACTCGTTCCATCTGCCGGTGACAAAATTTGGGGTGAAGCTTTTTCAGAAGCATACACTGACGGACATACTGATGCTGTCAGCATAAGCACCAGTATAATCAAAAAGCTTAGTAAATTATTTGTTTTTTTTGACATAAAAAACACCTCCTGTTTTATTAATTATATAATAACATTAAACATCCGATTTACCAATGATTTAATTTGACCTTTTACCTGACTGATTATGCCATCTTACAGCTTGTTATTGCACGCAATTGTAAGTTTTTCCAATTATTGATTCAATTTATTGTATATATTGCACAAAGCATAAATCAAACAGTTTAATTATTTTTTTAAAATAATATATAAAAAATTGAACTACTTATCAAAAAAGTCATAGTCAATGTTTTGGTGAACAAAATCCAATTTATTGCAAGCTTGACAAAATGATAAATCAACTATATAATTAGTCTTAGATTTTTATAGAGTTTAAATTAAATAACGTACATTTATCATTTTTGTATCTTGAAAAATGCATCTTACAAATAATGACTAAGCAAGGAGAAACGCCATGGCACTCGACGGCATTGTAATATCAGCCCTGACCAAAGAAACCGCCGCCAAAATAACAGGCGGCAGAATAGACAAAATCCATCAGCCCGAAAAAGACGAGCTGATTATTTCGGTGCGCACATCAGGCGGTGCATACAAGCTTCTTTTGTGTGCAAATCCGTCATTTCCGCGGTTTCACATTACAAATGTGCAAAAAGAAAATCCCGAAAAACCGCCTATGTTTTGCATGCTTTTAAGAAAGCACATTCAAGGCGGAAAAATCCTTGGTTTAGAGCAAATCGAATTTGAAAGAATAGTAAAATTCACAATAGAAAGCTACGACGAAATGGGCTTTCTTTCAAAAAAGCATCTGATAATGGAAATCATGGGCAAGCATTCAAACATAATTCTCACCGACAAAGAGGGTAAGATACTCGACAGCATTGTTCATGTTGATTTTTCGGTAAGCAGTGTGCGTCAGGTGTTGCCGGGTCTAACCTACTCGCTCCCTCCGTCTCAGGGTAAGAAAAACCCACTTGAGGCATCAAGAGATGATATAGCGTTTGAGCTAAGTCACGATGATATGCCTGTGTGGAAACAGATACTTTCAGCCTTTCAGGGAATAAGCCCCCTCGTGGCAAGAGAAGCGGTATACAGAGCGACCGGACTGTCTGACATTTCAGGCCCCGAGGCAACAAGAGACGATCTTGAAAAAGTGGCACTGAATTTTTTTGCAATTATTGACGATATAAAAAACGGAGTGTATAATCCCTGCATTATATCCGACAAGCTCACAAAAAAGATGGTCGACTTTTGTGCAGTGGATATTGCGCAGTACGGGTCAGGGGCTGAGTCGGAGCATTATGCAAGTATGAGCGAGGCAACAGAAAGCTTTTATATGAAAAAAGCCGCCGTCGAAAGCATCCGCCAAAAATGCACAGACCTTTTGAAAACCGTGTCCAACAATTTGGACAGATGCCGCAAAAAGCTGCAGCTTCAAGAAGAAATATTGAAAAAAGCCGCAAAAAGAGAGAAATACAAAATATACGGTGATTTGCTCACGGCAAACATATATCAACTGCATCAGGGCATGGCCGAAATCACCGTTCAGAATTTTTACAGCGAGAATTTTGAAGAAATTACAATACCTCTCAAAACCGACATCTCTCCGTCAAAAAATGCTCAATTGTATTATCAGAAATACAACAAAGAAAAAACAGCCGAGCTTGAAACCTCAAAGCAAAAAAAGCTCAACGAAGAAGAAATAGACTATCTTGAATCTGTGCAGGAGGCTCTTGAAAAAACAGAAACTCAGGCAGAGATAACTCAGATAAGAAACGAGCTCATTGAAGAGGGCTATCTGAAAAATCGCGGCAGGCTAAACAAGCGCAAAAAAGCAGATACACCAAAGCCGATGCACTTTGTGAGCAGCGACGGCTACGACATATATGTGGGAAAAAACAACAAACAGAACGATTATGTTACGCTAAAGCTTGCCCGTTATACTGACCTTTGGTTTCATACCAAGGGGATACACGGCTCTCACACAATTGTAAAATGTGACGATGCGCTGACTGTGCCGGATAATACCTATATGCAGGCAGCGCGCCTTGCCGCATACTACAGCAAGGGCAAAGCCTCAAAAAGCGTGCCGGTTGATTATACCGAAATCAAAAATGTTAAAAAGCCATCGGGTGCAAAACCCGGCATGGTTATTTATGTTAATTATAACACCCTTTATGTCACCCCCAATGAAGATGAAGTCAACTTATTAAAGAGGTAAAGTCAGGTATTATTGACGACTTTGCAAAATTGCCCTAAAAAAAGCATTTTACCCATAGTACAATGAATTATCAAAAAGAGGTTAACACAAATGGAATTTTATGACGGACACGAAACCGTGAAACAAAAGCTCATAATCGCGGGAATAAAAGAAATTGAAATGCACGGTATTACCGACTGCTCCCTGCGCAGAGTGGCATCGGCATGCAATGTATCGTGTGCCGCGCCATACAAGCATTTTAAAAGCAAGGAGGATTTTATAGCAGAAATAGTGCTCTACATACACAGTCAGTGGACAATGCTTGAAGAACAGGTTATGTCGGTATTTGAGGGAGATGTCAAAAAGCAGCTCATCGAAACCTGCATTGCATACATAAAATTTTGGATTGCAAACCCCAATTTCAGGACTGTTTTAATGCTAAAGACCGACACCTTTGGCTCCGAGCGCAGAGACATAATGGCAAAAATTGCCGAGGGTATAAACGTTTTAATAAAAAAATGCTGCAAAGTATGCGGTTTTGATGAAGGCTGCGAAAAGCAAAAAATATATAAAATACGTTCGCTTCTCTACGGGGCAACCCTTATGATGGACAATGGTGAACTCACCAACGATTCGGGCACCGTCAGCATGATAAAAGACTGCATAAGCTCAGAATTTGTAATAAATCAAAAACCGGGGCAGTGATATTTCACCGCCCCGGTTTGTCATTACAGCTGCACTGATTGTCAATCGCCATGCAAAAGCGTTCACTGCGTATATTGGTTCAAGTGGCACTGCCGCGCATACGATTATCACATTATTACTCTCTTTTAAGGCTCATAAAGGCAATACCGCCAAACATAACCACCATACCGCACACTTCATATACAGAAGGCATGCCGTCTATAAACACACTGACAATTGCCGCAACAAGAGGCTCTGCCATCGCAAGCACCGATGCTTTGCCGTTGTCCATATTCTCCATACCTTTGGTATAAAAAAGATAAGGCAGCATACAGCATACAACGCCGACAAAGAGCGAATGCAGCAAAACATTGCCGCTCATTGCACCAAAAAGCGCCGAAAAATCTGTCAGCACAGCTCCCCCTGCCGCCGCAAAAGCGAAGGTATAAAGGGAGATGGTTGCCGAGCTATAGTCGCGATTAAGGGCAAATCTGCCAAAAATGCTGTAGAGTGCATAGCCAACGCCTGAGCATATGCCAATCAGCATACCGCTCACACCAAAAGATGCTCCGCCCTCAAAAATGCCAGATACAAGTATGCATCCGGCAAACATGGTACACATTGAAATCACCTTTATTGAGGTGATTTTTTCTTTAAATAATATTGCGGACAACACAATCACAAAACCCGGAGCAGTATAGAGCAAAACTGCCGCCACCGCAATTGAGGTCATTTTCATGGCTGTAAAATAGCAGACATTAAACATAAAAAGCCCGACTACGCCGGTTCCGAAAAAGCACCATGCGTCTTTAAGACGTATTTTGAATGCGCTTTTGTCTGTAAAAAAGAGATATATTGCCAATGATACAAAGGCAATAAATGCACGCACAAACCCAACGGCAATCCGAGATATGCCCGCCCGGACGAGAGCGGTAACGCTCACTCCGATAAATCCCCAGAGCACTGCAGCGATGATAACATACAGCTCTGATTTTCTTTTCTCGTTCATATGTAAAGCTCCGTATAAAAATTCATATGGGCTGCAGCAAAAGCTGCAGCCCACTGCTTACTTAATTAAAACTCCGATTCTTCGTCTTCATCTTCATCAACATCTAAGTCAATATCAAATTCTTGTCCGCACTCGGGGCATACAACAGGCTTGTCTGTATCAAAAAAATCTTCATCGAGACAAACGCTGACACCGCAATTGGGACAATCTATTTCATAATATTCAAGATCGTTTAGGTCATCATCAAAATCATCATCGGAAAGCTCTTCTTCGATAACAGAAAGATCCTCGTCAATGAGATCTATTTGCTCTGCGAGCTCGTCCTGAGATTCCAAAATATCATCAACGGAATTGTTGATTTCGTCGAGGACATTGATAATACCCTCAAAAATTCTGCCATAGTCAGACTCGGGATCTACCTTGATGCCGTCAACAAGACCCTTGAGATAAGAAAGCTGATTTGAAATATTCTCCATTATAGGTTAACCTATCCTTTCGTGTGAATTGAATCACTTTAATTTGGAGCCTTGTATATTATACTCTCTCCATGTATTCACCGGTTCTGGTGTCCACTCTGATAACATCGCCCTGATCAACAAAGAGGGGAACCATAATTGTTGCTCCGGTTTCAAGTGTTGCGGGCTTGGTAGCACCGGTTGATGTATCGCCCTTAAAGCCCGGCTCTGTATCGGTAACCTCAAGCTCTACAAACGTGGGAGGCTCAACACCGAAAACACTGCCCTTGTAGGAAAGAACCTTAACTACCATGTTTTCTTTTACAAACTTGAGAGAATCGCCGAGCTGATCTGCATTGAGAGGCATCTGCTCATAGCTTTCCTGATCCATGAAGTAGTAGAGATCTCCGTCATTGTAAAGATATTCATAATCCTTTCTTTCTATGTGAGCCTTGGGCATCTTTTCTGTAGGTCTGAAAGTTTTTTCAACTACACCGCCGGTTATAACATTTTTTAATTTTGTTCTTACAAAAGCGGCGCCCTTTCCCGGTTTAACGTGCTGGAATTCTACAATCTGAAATACGTTGCCGTCCAGCTCAAAGGTTACACCGTTTCTGAATTCACCTGCTGATATCATAATTATACCTCCAAAATTTAATTCGTATACGCTTTTATTATAACCCAGAATGCTCAATATTGCAAGAACTTTTTTGCAAATTATCCCATTTATTGATGTTTTATACACAATTTTGTGCAATATAACGATTAGATAGACTTATCCGACACAGGTAAGCTCCTTGGGAGATTTGGTCAGAATTTCGCATCCGTTTTCGCCCACAACAACAATATCCTCAATTCTTACCCCGCAAAAACCGGGTATATATATGCCGGGTTCTACGGTAACAACATTACCGCTTAAAAGGGGTGCATTGTTTTTGGGCGAAAGATTGGGCGATTCGTGAATATCGAGACCCACACCGTGACCGAGGGAGTGTCCAAACCGGCCGCTGTAGCTTTTGTTTATAACAGTGCGCGCGGTGCAGTCTGCCTCCGAGGCAATCACACCGGCTCTGATTTTGTCTATGGCGGCAAGCTGAGCCGAAAGCACAGTATCATATACAGCTTTTTGCTCAAGGGATATCTTTCCTGCTGCCACCGTTCTTGTCATATCACTGCAATATCCGTCTAAAACACAGCCAAAATCCATAACAATCATATCACCGTTTTTTACAGTGCGCTCTGTGGCAATGGCATGGGGCAGGCTTCCTCTTTCGCCGGCTGCCACAATAGTCGGAAACGAAGGTCCCTCTGCGCCGCTTTTTTTCATAAAGCAATCGAGCTCAGCGGCTATTTCTTTTTCGGTCATGCCAAGCTTTATATATCCGCATATGTGTTCAAATGCCGCATCTGCTATAGCTACCGCTTTTTTGATTGAAGCAATCTCTGATTCATCCTTTACGGAGCGCTGCATTGATATTGCATCACCGAGAGGAACAAGGTTTTTGAATTTCTTTTCTAAATCGCAATACTGACGATATGAAATCGTTTTGTCTTCAAAGCCCATGACAGCGTCTTTGGAAACGGAGCTTTGGTCAGATGCTGTATCGTATATCTCAAAGCCCTCGCACACAGCTGCGGCATATTCGCTGTAGCGGGAATCGGTATATAGTCTAAAGCCGTCTTTACCGGCAATTATATATCCTTCGCCGTTGTAAAATCCGCTGAAATAGTACATATTTTTGGGGTCGGTAATAATTACGTTGTCTATACTGCTTTTGTATACGTGAGCTAAAAGCTTTTGTATTCTTTTGTTCAATTTGTATTCACCTTCCTAAGCAGGTGCGTCAGTATCCGAACCCGCCTAAATCAAGTAAAATAGCCGTTCTTCTTCGTTGTCGGTCTTGAAATCCGTCAGGATTCCTGCGACCTTCCGCCTTGAATAACAACAATTTTATCTTGATTTAGGTTCGTAGAATTTTCGGCTGCGGATTTTTGCGTCAATGTGAGGCAAAAGCGCAGCTAATACTGACGTATTTGCGAGCATTTTAACGAAGCAGTGGCGTGAAAATCCACAACCTAAAACGGGTTCGAATACCGATGCACCTGCTTAAACAAATTTTTTAACGTTTTTCTTTTTACATATATGTGCAATAGGACATGATGAGCACGACGGCTTTGCCGCATTGCACACCGCTCTGCCGTGGTATACAAGCTGATGGCAAAATTCGGTCTGATACGTGGGCGGAACTATTTTTTTCAGAGCAAATTCGATTTTGACCGGATCCTTTTCGGCAACAAGACCGATGCGGTTGGTAAGACGTATTGCATGGGTATCTATAACAAGTCCGGGCTTGCCGTAGACATCGCCCAAAATAAGATTTGCCGTTTTTCTGCCAACCCCCGGCAAAGAGAGCAGATCCTCCATAGTGTCGGGAACCCTGCCGCCAAAGCGTGAGCATATTAAAGCCGAAGACGCTATTATATTTTTGCCTTTGGTTTTGTAAAATCCGCAGGGACGTATAATTGCACAGAGCTCCCCCTCATCGGCGGCGGCAAATTCGTATACCGATTTGTATTTGGCAAAAAGCTCGGGAGTTACAAGGTTTACTCTGGCATCTGTACACTGAGCCGAAAGCTGAACTGCCACCAAAAGCTCATGCGCAGTGGTAAAATCGAGAGAGCATTTTGCATCGGCATAAGCTTTTGAAAATATTTTTTGTATTTCTTCTATCATTTGTTTTTTTGTCATTGAATTATTCCTCGGTTTTTGTAAGCTCAGACATGGGCTTGTCACTCATGCAAAGCGCCCTCACAAGCAAAAGAGCCTCTGCAATGGCATCACCCGTAGAATTGTTTTTGCTAAAATCGCTCGCTTCACAGCTGCAAAGTCTCTCTATTGACCGAGCGTCTATGGTGTGACCTTTTTCGTCAACAGCGGCAAAATCGGTGCCTGCACCGTCGAAGGCTATGCCGAGATCGCAGCCGTGCGACGGAACAAAGCTTTGAATTGAACCAAGCTTCCGGCAGCCGCAGTTTTCGTTAATATTAAAGCCGTCGGGGTGGTTGTGCATCATCTCAACATCTGCCCCAAGCTCTTTGAACACAAGCTTTGCACTTTCGCAGGCTGCACCGTTGGCACAGTCTATGGCAAGCTTTATTCCTCTGAATCTGCAGTCTGCAATGGATTTTACATAGTCAACGTAATCTCTGAGACCGGTGTGAGCAGAAGTGATGCGCCCTATGCTTTTGGCATCGGCAAGCACGGAGCAGGTGTTTGTCGATTCAATATAACGGTTGAGCTCTGATGACAAATCGGAATCAAATTTCTTTCCCTCCGAATCGAAAAAACAGATGCCGCTGTATTCGGCAGTGAGCTTTGGTACGCCTATCATCGCGCCGCCGTTCATCTTATATTTTTTTATCAAATACGAAAGTGCGGGAGCGGGTATGATGCCGATTGAGACAACACTAACCCCTACCGAGCAAAATCCCGCCGCAACAGCTGAGCTTATCATATCGCCCGAGGCTCTGGTGTCTTTTGCAATAAGAACTCTTACCGCTTGGTCTGATTTATCTTTAAGCAAAAGACCGCACGCCTGACCGTATGCATATGCAAGCTGTGACGAAATTTCAAAGTTGGCTTTTCCGGTAATACCGCAATTTTTGTATAATCCTGTCATATATTATCATTCCTTTCAAAAAGGTGGGCTAAAACAGCCAACATCAAAAAATGACTTCGGCTATTCCTTTACAGCTGCCTTAACCTCAATAATCGGAGCCTCAACATAATCAACATCACTCGACAACGGTGCCGCCTTCACGTCTGCAATTATCTTATCCGTATATATATGCTGCACGTCTATGGGAGTTGTATATACGGTGCATGTGTCATTCTCATACTTTTCGAGAGCGGCTGCCGTACCCTTTAGCTTAACCTCAAGCTCAACACCGTCTTCATAAGAAGCTCCTTTATACTGCGGTGTGAGAATAACGGTCCGGCCCGATTCGTTTTTGCGGACATCGTCTTTGTATCTCGGCATAAGCTTTACTCTAACAACCTTTGTGGTACTAAGCCTAAAGGTAACCTTGGCATAGCCTACGCTCTTGTTTATGCCCGAGTCCTCTGCAACACGGCCGTTCTCATCAAAAAATACTATCTCAAGACTTTTTTCGGTATCGTATACATTGAGAGAGCTGTAGTCGAGCACCACCTGAGCACTCGCTATTGCGCTGATTGTGGATTTTGGCCCGGTAATCTTTACGATGGTGTTTTTACATTCCTGATTTTCAATATCATAGCCCGACGGAAGTGAACCGGTTGTTTTGAGCTGTATTTCGATATCCTTTTGCTCTATAGTCTCTACCTTAAACTTTATGTTAGCTTTGGAGAAGCTGACAATCTCTACTCCGCTGCGGTCAATCTCAACGTTCGGCTTTAGGTTGTACGAGCCTTCTTTATTTACGGTTATAAAATCAAGTGTGCAGGATATATCGGTGGGTCTTATGGTAGAAACAGTGCTTCTCTTACCTTTGATTTTCACATCAACCGTGATCCCCTCTGTCAAAATGTGATCATTGTTTCCGACAATTGCTATACTGCCTGAGTCAAATAGCTCACTGACATTGGTGCACACAACCGGAACATCCTCTATTGTCATTTCATAGGTTGGACGCACATCATATACTACATATACCCAGAGCAGTATGGCAATTATTACAGAGAGAATTGCATAAAACATATTTGATCTAAAAAAGTTTTTCATTTTTTCTTCACCGACCTGCCGAATATATTTTCCTTCTTTATTTTCTTGAGGTTATCGGAGGGCTTGTCACTTTCAAGAATTTCGTTTATCTCACGCTTGAGAGTTGTGGGGGTATAGTCCCTCCTTATGCTGCCGTTCATCGCCATCGAAATTGTGCCGGTCTCCTCCGAAACAACAATCGAAATACAGTCGGCAACCTCCGACACACCGATAGCCGCTCTGTGGCGAGTGCCGAGCTCCTTTGAAAAGCTGTTTTTCTCGGTGAGAGGCAAAAAGCATGCCGCAGCCTTGATACGGTTGTCGCCTATTACAACAGCACCGTCGTGAAGAGGAGTGTTGGGAACAAAAAGATTGACCAAAAGTGCCTCTGTGATTTGGGAATCGATGGGAGTGCCGCTTGCCATAATATCGCCGAGCTTTGTGCTCCGCTCTATAATAATGAGGGCACCGGTTTTGGATTTGGCAAGCTTTGCAACGGCTGAGCACACCGCGCCGATGTCGTTTTCTTCTTCAGTAGTCTTTATAAGCTTCAAAAAAGAGGTAGTGCCCACCTTTTCGAGAGCACGTCTGAGCTCAGGCTGAAAAACTATAAGTATGGCAATAAGACCAATCTGAATGGTATTTTCCAAAATAAAGTTTACAGCATTTAACTGAAGTACATTTGAAATATACATAAAAGTCACAAGAAGTAAAATACCCTTTATAAGCTTTGAAGCCCTTGTTTCTTTTATGAGCTTTATGCCCTTATATATAACATAGGCAACAATTGCCACGTCAATAAAATCTCGTATACGAAGTATTTTGAGATTGTTAAACAATACATAAAAAAAATCACCCAACGTATATCACCTCAATTATTTTATCTCGAATCAGCCGTCAGGCGGCTGCGCATAATCTCGTAAAGCATAACCGTGAGAGCCGTTGCCACATTCAGTGACTCTGCCCTGCCCGTCATAGGTATTGCAGCACGCTTAGTGCACATGGCAGCTATTTCGCCGCTTATTCCGTTTGCTTCGTTACCCATCACAATTACCGTCTTACCGCTGTAGTCAAGCTCGTGGCAGGCTGTGGCATCGGTGGGAAAGGTGCCTATAATGTCAAATCCGTGTGCTCTGAGTGCCCCAAAGGTCTCCTCAGGTGAAGTTTCTTCAAAAATAGGTACATTAAATAGGCTTGCCATTGTAGACCTCACAACCTTGGGGTTAAAAATATCAACGCATCCCTTTGACAGCAAAATGGCGTCTGCCCCCAGTGCATCACACGAACGAATAATTGTGCCCATGTTGCCCGGATCGGTCACGCAGTCGAGATATACAACTGTGCGCGCCTTTGAAAAGTCAAGCTGTGAAGCATCGGGAAGTTCATAATTTATAACCGCGATAATGCCCTGAGAGTTTACCGTAAGCTTTAGACTGTCAAAAAGTCTGCGGCTCATTTCATAAACCTTAAGCCCCGAAGGGTCAAGGGAGAGCTTTGCATCTTCACAAATTATTATATATTCTATATCGGCTCCGTGACGCAAAGCATCTGACACACTGCGCTGCCCCTCTGCAAGATACTGAGAGCTTTTGTTGCGTCCGCTTTTTGTCTGAAGCTTTTTGACATGCTTATATATTGAATTGGAGCTGCTTTCTATTCTGACTGTCATTTTTTTCTCCCGCTCTGCAAATTTGCACTTTGTAAATCATATCTGATGCTGTACATACAGTTTTATTATACTACAAATAATCGAGAAGTACAAGTACATTTTTTGAATAAACATGAATTTATAAGCAACTTTTTGTAAATAATATCAAAAAATGGGAGGTTAACTAAAATGGGATATATATTTGCAATTCTTGCGGGATCGGCCATGAGTATTCAAGGTGTTATGAACACCAGACTCGGCGAAAAGACAGGTCTTTTATTATCTAACTCATATGTTCAGGGAACCGCCTTTATTCTGGCGCTCATTGCCCTTATTTTTGCCAAAGACAACAATTTTAAGGGCTTTGGAGAGGTGAACAAAATTTATCTTTTTGGCGGAGTACTCGGTCTTGTCATAACGCTGACTGTTATGTTATCTGTAAAAAAGCTATCACCCGTTTTGGCTGTGTCGGTGATACTCATAGCCCAACTGATTACAGCGGCGGTAATTGAGGGCTTTGGGCTCATGGAAAGCGAAAAAATAGCCTTTACATGGAACAAAATTGTGGGGGTTATCGCAATGATAGGCGGAGTAATACTGTTTAAATATACAGGCTAAAAGATTCTGCTCAATAATAAAGAGTGCACACTATCAGGCTGACAGCCATGCTGAACGCATCAGCAATAAGAGCACATTTGAGAGTATGACGAATATTTTTGGTGCCTGCTGCTCCAAAATACACCGCCGCGGTATAAAAGGTGGTCTCTGTGGAGCCCATCATCACCGACACTACTCTTCCCTCAAAGGAGTCGGGACCGAGAGAGGAAAAAACATCTGACGCAAATGCCAGAGATCCGCTGCCCGAAACAGGCCTTAGTATTGCAAAGGGAACAAGGTGAGACGGAAATCCTATCAGACTTGTGACAGGGGAAAAAAAATCTGAAATCACATCCACCAGTCCCGAGGCTCTGAATGCACCGATAGATATAAAGAGGGCAAACAGTGCCGGAAAAATTGAATATACCGATTTCACTCCCGTTTTGATCCCGTCGGTAAATGCCGAAAAGCAATCCGTTTTCTTAAATGAGGCATAAGCAATTATAAAAATTACCATAACCGGCACTGCATATGAGCCTATATCAGTCATTACTGCTCCTTCTTTCTGCAATTTTGGTAATTACCACGGCAAATGCAAGAGTAAGCGCGGAGGTTATCCAAATGGGAACGGTTATATCTCCCGGCGCACTGCTGCCATAGGCTGTTCGCATGGCAATAAGAGTGGAGGGGATGAGCTGAACTGAGGAGCAGTTAACCACGGCCAGCATACACATATCATTTGTAGCCCTGCGGCCGCGGCTCTGCTCCGAAAGCTTTTTCATGGCAGCTATTCCCAGAGGAGTTGCGGCATTTGAAAGCCCAAGCATGTTGGCAGACATATTTGCACAAATGAGCTTAGCCTCGCTACTTCCGCGCTTTACCTTTTGAAATATCGTTGAAATAACCGGCGAAAGAAAGGCGGCAATCCGCTCTGTCAAAGCAGATTTTTCGGCAATATTCATGAGCCCTGACCACATTATCATAACAGCTCCGGTTTTCAGCGTAAAGCTTATGGCATCGCTGCAGCTTTGAAGCATGGCATCGGTAACAGCTTTCACGCTGCCGCAAAAAAAAGAATATATAACAGACGACAAAAGCATCAAAACCCAAACAACATTGAGCACACAACCAACTCCCGATACAAATTGACGGAAAAATAAAAATCCCGTGCAATAAATTATATTGTACGGGGTTTTTTAAAATACATATTAATTTATTATTGCCCGATAAGTTCAGAAGCATTGCTCATAAGAACAGCAATAAGCTCATCACCGAACTTTTTGGAAATATATTCAAGAGCCTTATTCATATTTGGAGCTCTCGTAGTCAGGTTGTGACAGTCTGTACCTATTACCGTAAGATTTCCGCGCTTTATGAGCTTTTTGACAAAGCGTTTTCCCTTATAATTCAAAAAGGCATCTGTATTACACTGAACCAAAACATCAAGCGGCAAAAGATTTTCGTTTATAGTTTTGAAAGGCACCATATCAAAATATCTTTCGAGATGGGCAATTATGGGTGTATAGCCTTTGAGAGAGAGAGAATAGAGTTCGTTGAACATCCAGTCTGTCCAGTTGGAATATGGCATTTCAACCAAAATATTTTTGGTATCACCCACACACAGCTCCGAAAGCTTTTCTTCGCGGTTCATTTCGGGATACAAGCCTACTTCTGCCGCAGGAATAATTTCGGGAGTATAGAGATCATGCTCCTTTATATGACTTTCCAAAGCAAAAAGAGCCTCGCTGCGTCTTTTCAAAAAGGTGTTTATGTCCTCGTCATCATTATAATAATGTGAGGTAGAAACTACCTTGTCAACATTTTGATCAGACATTAGAAAAAGCATTTTGAGCGAGGTTTCCAGATTCTTGGCACCGTCATCTGTACCGGGAAGAATATGCGAATGGAAGTCAATTATTTCAAACTCATCTTTCCACATATAGCTCACCTGCTACTTTTTTTCACCATCCGGCTTATTTTCTTTTTCACGAAGTGACGCCTCTCTGGCCTTTTCAAACGATTCACTGTAGCGATACGAAGACTTGTAGCCGTATTTTCCGTATTTTCCGTATCTGCCGTAACGTCCGTATCTGCCGTATCCTCTGCTCGATCTGTATGTGCCGTACATATATTTATCGTCTATGGCGTCATTTAAAATAAATCCGATTACATTAGCCTCGGCAAAAGCAAGAGAATTAAGCGCCCTCTCTACCATTTTAAACATGGTATACTTCTGACGGGCTACCATTATTACTCCCGTGGCAAGCTTTGACAAAAGCGCAGCCTCGGTAACAATATTAATAGGCGGTGTATCAAAGATTACATAATCATATTTACCCTCTACTGAGGAAGCAAATTCTTTCATTGCTTCGGAGGAAATCAGCTCCACCGGATTGGGCGGAACCGGACCCGACACAACACAATCGAGATTTTCCTGTTCGGTTTTTACTATACAGTCATCTAACTTATCAAAGCCTGCAAGGACATTGGAAAGACCCTTTTCGTGCGTTATCTTAAGATATTTGTGGACTCTGGGGGCTCTGAGGTCGCAGTCTACCAAAAGCACCTTGGCACCGGTCTGGGCAAAGCTTATGGCTATGTTGATGCTGGTTGTTGTTTTGCCCTCACCGGAGGTTGCCGAGGTTATAACCAACGTTCTGCAGCCCTTTTCTTTGCTCAGAGAAAACATTATATTTGTCCTGAGAGCCTTATATGCCTCAATTACCTCAAACGGTGTTTCGGTGCCGATTATACGTTTTTCGTTTCTTCTTCTTTCAAGCTCAGCCAAAGCTGCGGCGTTAAGCTTGGAATTTTTGGATTTGTCTGCTTTTATTTTTATAGAATTTTTCTTATCTGCCACTTTTATACCTCTCCTCAGTCTGTATCAATATTAGGAATAATACCGAGTACCGGTAGCTTATATCTGTTCTTGATATCATCATCGTCTTTTATGCGGGTATCGAAAAGCTCTCTCATCAATATAACCGCAACACCAAGAACAATACCTAAGAGCAACCCGATAAAGGTGTTTTGCCTGATATTTGGTGAAAACGGATTTAACGGAATTGTTGCATTGTCGACAATACTCACCTTACATCCGTTCATTACTCTTGTGATTTCGCCCTGAGCATTGTCAAGAAGTATAGAAAGCACGCGATTTGCCTTTTTGGCACTGTCTGCCTTATATTCTATTTCGAGAATTTCGGTTTCGTTGGCAGAATTCATTGTAATATTAGACTTTATAGCCGATGCAGAAAGAGGATTTGCATCATTTTTATACTTACGGTTGTAATCCTTGGCAACCTCAGTCAGAAATTCATTACCGCAAAGAATCTCTATGTATGTGCTCACAAGGCGCGTACTGAGATTAACATCATTGATATTAAGGTTTGTCCCCTCCTGTCTTTCTGAGCCCGAGACATAAACCTTTGCGGTAGATTTGTACATGGGTGTCATGAAAGCTGTACTTACAGTATAAGCAACCAGCGATCCTATTATTGCAAATATAAGAACTACCCACCACAATTTTAGTGTCAGCTCAAGTAATTTAACAAAAATTATTTCATCCTTCAAAACATCTACCTCCGTTTATAATAAATCCAATAAATTCATACATGCCCTAACATTATATCAAATAAATCAATAAAAATCAAGCAAATTATCAAAATTTCTCGCAGTGATTTTAATTCATTTCAATTCTACCACCGTAACACCGCTGTCCCCCTCGCCAAAAACGCCGAGTCTGTAGGATTTTACATACGATAGTCTCTTTAGATAGGAGTGTATGCCGCGGCGCAGCATTCCCGTGCCCTTGCCGTGGATAATGCGCACCTGCCCCAGAGACGACAAAATAGCATCATCCAAAAATTTGTCGATGAGCATAATAGCCGATTCCACAGTCTCGCCCCTTACGTCGAGCTCTGAGGAAAGGGACATCGTTTTGGAAAAGGAGCTGTCAAAGCCCGAGGTTTTGTTTTTCTTTTTCGCCTCTTTGGTTTCTTGCCTGATGCGGACATCCTTAAGATTAACGGTAAGCTTCATTATGCCGACTCTGACCTGAAAATTGCCCTTTGCATCGGGTAGTGTCATAGCGGTGCCGGTCTGATGCATCGACACCAGCTCCACGTCTTGACCGAGCTTTACGGTTTTGGGTGATTTGAAGCTTTCGTTTGATGAAAAAATGGATTTTTGAGTTTTTGACAAATTGGACTTCATTTTTTCGCCGAGACGCTGTCTTGCCTGCTCCATTTCTCTCATCATTTTGGCTTTGTCGGCCTGCTGACGGAGAGTGTGCATTTGCTTTATAATTTCGTCGGCCTCCTGCTTTGCCTTTTCAAGAATTTCGTTTGCCTCTTTGCGGGCTTTCTCTATTATCTTATCGCTCTTTTCCGAAAGCTGTTTGTTTTTGAGAGCAGTTTCGGATTTGAGCCTTTCGGTTTCCTTTTTGTAGGCAGATGCCTTTTCGCGATCCGCCCGAGCTATCTGACGGTTTTTTTCAAGGTCGGTTAAAATATCCTCAAACTTGATATTTTCGGCATCAATATAGCCCTTGGCGTTTTCGATTATATCATCGTCGAGACCGAGCCTTTTTGATATTGCAAAGGCGTTGCTCTTGCCCGGTATGCCGATAAGCAGTCTGTAGGTTGGTCTTAGAGTGTCCACATCAAATTCGCACGATGCATTCTCTACCCTTTTGGTGCTCATTGCATAGGTTTTGAGCTCGCTGTAGTGAGTGGTGGCAACGGTTTTGGCGCCGATTAGGCGCACTCTTTCGAGTATGCTCACAGCAAGCGATGCCCCCTCAATGGGGTCGGTGCCTGCGCCAAGCTCGTCGAAAAGACAAAGCGAAAATTCGTCGGCGTCTTTTAAAATCTCGACAATATTTACCATATGAGCCGAAAAAGTGGAAAGGCTCTGCTCAATACTCTGTTCATCGCCTATGTCGGCAAATATATTTTTGAAAACGGCAATCTCCGAGCCCTCATTTGCGGGAATATGGAGTCCTGCCTGAGCCATAAGGGTGAGCAGACCTATAGTTTTCAGAACTACGGTTTTACCGCCGGTGTTGGGACCTGTTACCACCAAGGTATCAAACTCTCCTCCGAGGCGGATATCGGTGGGAACAACGGATGCAGGGTCCAAAAGAGGATGACGCGCACGCTGCAAATCGATGCGGCCGCGGTCGTTTAAAACCGGACGGAAGGAATCGGTTTTGAGAGCAAATTTTGCCCTCGCAAAGCAATAGTCAAGCTCCGACACCGTGAGATAGCTCATTTCTATGAGCTTTGACACCGAGGCAATTTCTTCGGTCAGTGCCATGAGGATTTTTTCTATTTCGTTTTTTTCTTTTGCTTTGAGCTCACGAAGCCTGTTGTTTTCTTCCACAACGCTCATAGGCTCAATAAAAAGAGTTGCACCGGTAGATGAGGTATCGTGAAGAATACCCTTTATTTCGCCTCTGTATTCAGACTTGACCGGCACAACATAGCAGTCGCCTCTCATGGTGATTATCTGCTCCTGCAGGTATTTTTGATAGGTTGCGGAAGAAATGATTTTGTGCAGAATATCTCTTATTTTGTTGGTTCCTGCCGAAAGCCTGCGTCTGATATCTGCAAGCTCAGGGCTGGCAGAATCCGCAACATTTTCGGCATCTATAATACATTCGTTTATTCTTTTTCGAAGAGGTCTGTCTTCATAAAGTGCATCAAAATGCTCTCTGAGAGCTTCGCACTCCACATCTTCGGGATACTTTTTGAGCTCTTCGGCAGTTTCGAGCACCTTTGAAACAGAAAGTATCTCAGCGGGCGAAAGGATGCCTCCCATATGTGCGCGCTTAAGGCTTGAGCGCACATCACTTGTGCATCTTATGGGAGGAGAGCCCTTTTTTGTAATAAGAGTTATTGCTTGGGAGGTTTCTTCCTGCAAAGCATTTATTTTTTTGATATTGTCATATATTTCGGGGTCTGATGCACGTTTTGCCGTAAGCTCCATAACCGCATGGCTCGAAAGCTCGCCGGCAATCTTGTCAAACTCTAAGGTTTTTATTGTTTTATGATTCATAATATTATTCCTTGATATATTCTTTTTGAATAGTTTCTATAATTTCGGCAACAGCCGTCCGGCTGTCGGAGACTGTTGTACGGTCTGCCGCCTCTTTTGCTCCGAAAACTGCATTTTTCACGGCAAAGCCCACATCTGCGGCTCTAAGCATTGTAATGTCGTTTTCATAGTCACCGGCACACACAAGAATACGAGAACCTGTAATTTCTTTGAGGCGGGAAACGCAAAATCCCTTGCCGCTGCCCTCCGGGATAACCTCCACACCAACAGGCCAGCTTCGGGAAATATTGACCTCTGAGGCAAAGGCTGTATTCAGATCGCCCATGAGAGCAAGGGCGCTTTTTTCATCATACGGTACAAACATAAGCTTGTTTGACGGATAATCAGCTTTCCTTTTGTAGGGCAAATCCATGCGGTCAATGTCTGCCGCCCAAAAATTTTCTATCTCATAGCGCGAAAAAACGTAGTCGTATATGCGGTTTATGAGCTCCAAGGGCAGCTTTGAATTATACAAGATATTTTTCCCGCTTTCGTCACTTATAACCGTACCGTTAACAGAAATTACATGAGTATTTACTTCTATGCCGAAGTTATCTTTAAAATGAGACGGATATCTGCCGGTAGAAACCGTAAACAATCCGCCTTCGGATTTGAAAAACTCTATTGCATCCTCGGTCTCTCGGCTTACCTCGCCTTCGCACACCAAGGTACCGTCTATATCCGAGCACAAAAGTACTCCGTCAAAAATGCCCATTTAAAGCATCTTCCTTTCCGTTTAAAATGGCAGAAACCAGCTTGTCACCCCTGTAGCAAAGCTTGAGTGAAAAAAACGTATATGCCGGATTATCAATGAGCTTTAAAAAAATTCTGTCACCGTCCCAGAGTTTAAGCAGGTGCATCGGTATCCGAACCCGCCTAAATCAAGTAAAATAGCCGTTCTTCTTCGTTGTCGGTCTTGAAATCCGTCAGGATTCCTGCGACCTTCCGCCTTGAATAACAACAATTTTATCTTGATTTAGGTTCGTAGAATTTTCGGCTGCGGATTTTTGCGTCAATGTGAGGCAAAAGCGCAGCTAATACTGACGTATTTGCGAGCATTTTAACGATGCAGTGGCGTGAAAATCCACAGCCCAAAACGGGTTCGGATACTGACGCACCTGCTTAAGCCGAGTCACCTCGGTCTTTGGTATCCAGCAAAGCTCTCCCTCGCAGCATGGGGTGAAAATATCGCTGTCTGACACTGCTGTAAAAAGGTGCATATGCTCGGTTTCGCAAATGTCTGACACAAAGGTTACAACGGCTCTGTATTGCCACGAAGAAGGGATAATTCCCGTTTCTTCACAAACTTCGCGAAGCATACATTCGTCGGGACTTTCGTTCTCAAGAAATTTGCCGCCCACACCTATCCATTTGCCGCTGTTTTCGTCATTTTTCTTTTTTGTGCGGTGCATCATAAGATATCTGCCGTCATTTTCTATGTAACAAAGGGATGTCTGCTTCATGCCGTCAACCTCCAATTTTCCACATATATATTATTTTAACATATAAAATTGAATTTGTAAACTGTACAAAGAAAATTTCTATGTACATTCCCCGTTATTATATTGGATATTTTTTTATGTAGGATTTACCATTATTTTACCATTTGACAGACTAAATATCCACTTGAAATCTAAAACGGATTTTACTTTGTCAATTAAGAATAATTTTTTCTCAGGCAAACTCGGATTGAATTGCATTGACAATAATGGCGAAATATTGTATAATAAGTCAAAATAAAGAAATTGAGGAAAATAAAATGGCTGTAAATGTTAAATGTCCTAAATGTGGAAGTACAAAAGTTCAATTATCAAATGAAATGAGCAAACATGGTTGTCTTTGGACTGTTTTGTTTGGTATATACTATTTTGTTTGGATAATGATTAAATGGTGTATAGGTTTAATGCTTTTTTTATGCTATGATTGGTGGATGGCAATTATAAAAAAATCTTCTGGGAAAGGTCATGTTTGGCAATCTAAAAGATTGTTTTCTAACAGAAGAAGAATATTCTTCTGTCATGATTGTGGTCATAATTTTAGGGCATAACTTTAACTGTGGGGCGAAATTTTGTGTAAACTCCAAACGAATATATTACAAATTTGAGAATATCGCAAGCAAAATATCTTTTATCCGACGGAAAAAGTCTGACGGAAGCTTGCTTTGATTCACGCTTTACCAACTATACGTATTTTATAACAAAATTTAAAGCTGTTACGGGAATTACACCGTCTAAATTCAAAAAGAAATAAATTTAGAATTTATATAGAAAGCAAAGGACCTGCCACTTTATTGTGACAAGTCCTCTTTGTTTTATTTAAAAATCATACATCAAACGCATTTTTAATTATATTTATTTCACTCACATCAAACCCCGCAGGTCTGATATTTCCATACACCTCAACAACATCAAAGCGAATCGGCATATTGGTTCTGCGAGAAGCAAGAAAGCATTTTGCACCGAGAATCATTTTTTCCCTTTTGAAATAATTTACAGCCTCAGAGGCGGCTCCGTAATCTTTGGATTTTCTGGTTTTGACCTCAACAAAGCACAGGGTGTTGTTTTCTACTGCAATAATATCAATTTCACTGCCGCGGGCTCTGTAGTTGCGCGTTAGAATTTTGTAGCCGTTTTTCTCAAGATGGCGTGCGGCATACATTTCTCCATATTTTCCCGAGATATTTTTTGCACTCATTTTACGTATTCTCTGACTCCTTTAAAGGTAAGGCGATGTATGGGGCAAGGTCCGTATTTGGCAATTGCCTCAAGGTGTGCCTTGGTGCCGTAGCCCTTGTGAGCGGCAAAGCCGTATTCGGGATAGAGCTTGTCTGCCTCGTTTATATAGCGGTCTCTTGCCACCTTTGCAAGAATTGAGGCGGCAGCAATTGAAAAGCTGAGGCTGTCGCCTTTTACCACGGTTTCGTGGGGAATTTCTATCCCCTTAGAGCGGTTGCCGTCTATGAGCACATAGTCGGGTGCGGGGTCAAGACACGCTATTGCACCCTGAAAAGCCTTGTAGGTTGCTTCGAGAATATTTATTTTGTCTATGACCTTTTCGTCTACCGAATATATACTGTATGCCTTTGCTTTGGCAATAATCTCATCATAAAGGAGTTCTCTTTTTTTTGCGTTGAGCTTTTTGGAGTCGTTAACTCCCTCTACATACACTCCCTCTTCAAATATAACCGCCGCCGCATACACTGCTCCGGCAAGAGGGCCTCTGCCTGCCTCGTCGGCTCCGGCAATGAGTGAATAGCCCATGCTTCGGCATTTATTTTCTATTTCAAAAAGCTTTGTGTTCATAGTTTACAACACTTCCTATCTTTTGTCGGACGAGCCGTTCCTGTTTTGCTCTAAGATATTGATTTTTCTGCTTGGTTTTGATGTATTTACAGCGATTCCGGTCTTTCGAGAGTAATGTTTCCAAGCTTTGCGGCTCTAAATTCGTCGAGCAATATGTGAGCGGCGCGTTCGGTGTCGATATCACCGCCGGATACTACAAAACCGCGTTTTCTGCCGAGAAGTTCGAGAAGCTCATAACCTTCAAGGCTGTCAAAATCGGTCATTTTGTATCTTTGGGTAAGAGAATCGGGATAATTGGCTCTGAGGAAAACCAGAAGATGACAGGCAAGCTCTTCAACATCGAGGATTTCGTCTTTGACTGCACCGGTAAAGGCCAAACGGAGCCCAACCTCTTTGTCATCAAACTTTGGCCAAAGAATGCCCGGAGTGTCGAGGAGCTCAAAATTATTGTTTAATCTTATCCACTGCTTGCCCTTGGTAACACCGGGTCGGTCGCCGGTTACGGCGCTTTTTTTGCCGGAGAGCTTGTTGATGAATGAAGATTTGCCCACATTGGGAACACCGCACACCATAAGCTTGATGCTGCGGTTTACTATGCCCTTTTCTTTTTCTCTGTGTATTTTATCCGAAAGAAGGTGCTTGCATTTGTCAAACACAAAATTTAAGCTTCTTCCGCCGGTGGAGCTTATGGCAGCTGCCGTTATACCCTTTGATGCAAAATACTCCTCCCACTGCTTTGTAGCTGTGGGGTCTGCTATATCTGCTTTGTTTAGCAAAAGAAGGTGAGCCTTGCTTCCTATGAGCTCGTCTACCTTGGGATTACGGCTGCTTTGCGGCACTCTTGCATCCACAAGCTCAACCACCAGATCTATAAGCTTAAGGCTGTCTTGCATCATTCTGATTGCCTTGGTCATATGACCGGGAAACCACTGAATATTCATTATTAACCTCCAAACACACAGCAAAAGGGCGATGTCCTCACCCTCCCGCAGCACATAAAGCTCAGCGGTGCGATGAGAGCATTGCCCCCGGGATTGCTGTAAATTATTATTATTATTATTTATAAAGGCTTCCTATATCGGACAAAGGCCACCATCTGAACTCAGCTTTACCGATAACACTGTCAACATGAACCTGTCCCACCGCATTTACACTGAAATCGTTGCGGCTGTCATTGCTGTGGTTACGGTTGTCACCCATAACAAAAATATGGTCTTCTTTGATTAAAAGCCCTTCCTCCGAAGAATCGTCAGCAAATCGCTGAGCAATATTGGGAATGAGAGAATTATATGCTTCATTGGCAATATAGGGCTCGTCGAGCACCTCCCATTCGGTGCTGCCTTTCTTTTTTAGATGAACCTGACCGCTGTTATCATCAATCCAGATGCGGTCACCCTCAGTTGCTATAACTCTTTTTACATAGGCTATATCGGGGTTGGACTTGGGATTGAATATGATGATATCTCCGCGCTCGGGAGTATAGCCTATAATTCTTGTAAAAAGGCGCTGTTTGTTCTGCAGTGTCGGACACATGGACTCGCCGTCTACCTTAACAAAGGTGAAAATATATGTTCTCAGTACAAAAGCGATACCAAACGCAATTGCTATACACAGTATCCAGCTTACAATCTCTTTAACAACCTTTTGCCCCATTGACGGTTCGGGGGTCTGACTCTGCTCGGGAGTGCCGGTTGTTTGTACAAATTCTTCCATAGATATTCATTCCTTTCAGAAACAAAATGCAATGGCAAAACAGCCATTGCAGAAAGTTTGAGTATGCCCAAACGGTGAAAAGACCCACCGTATTTTCGCAAAATTATTTCTTTTCTTTAACTCTGGTTGCCTTACCGACTCTGTCACGGAGGTAATAGAGCTTAGCTCTTCTGACCTTACCGCGTCTGGTAATTTCGATTTTGGCGATTTTGGGAGAGTTCACAGGGAAGGTTCTTTCAACGCCTACGCCGTAAGAAATTCTTCTTACAGTGAAGGTTTCTTGAATTCCGCCATGCTTTTTGGCAATAACAGTACCTTCAAAAACCTGGATTCTTTCTCTGTTGCCTTCTTTAATTTTAACATGAACCTTAACGGTATCACCAATGCTAAAATCGGGAAGATCTGTTCTGATCTGATCACTTGTTAAGCTTTCAATAATGTTCATTTTATTTTCTCCTCTCTTAAAGACGTTCGTGCAAATGATATAAATTTGACTTTGCAGAGGACCGCCCACATACATTGACTATATTAACACAAAATTTCAAAAAAAGCAAGAGTTTTTTAAAATTTTGTGAAATTTTTTTAAATCAGCTTTTGGAAAGTATTTTTTGATAAATCTCATATGCATTGTCCCATGCATCGGTATCTGCGGGCTCATAGGTGGCTATATCAAAGGAATCTCTTATGATGCTTCTTGCTTCTTTTATATCCTTAATGTCGCCCGATGCCATGAGCTGTACTGCAACATTGCCAAGCGTTGTTGCCTCAACGGGACCTGCATATACAGTCGTATTGCAGGAGCTTGCCGTCATCTGACAAAAAAGTGCAGCATTTGTACCGCCGCCTACAATATGAATACCCGAAAAGCTCTTGCCTGTGATATTGCCAAGATTAATAAAGGCATGCCGATATTTGAGGGCAAGGCTTTCGTATATACAGCGGGCAATCTCCCCTATGGTCTGAGGTATATACTGGCCTGTCCTTTTGCAAAATTCCTGAATCTTTTTGGGCATGTTGCCCGGCTTTGCAAACTCTGAATAGTCGGGATCTACAAAGCATTTGAAGCCTTCGGATTTTAGTGCTTCGTCGGCAATTTCGCCAAAGGAAAGGTCGTGGCCGTGCTTTTGCCAGTCTCTGCGTGCCTCCTGAATGAGCCACAGCCCCATAATATTGGTAAGATAACGGATTTTGCCGCCGTAGCCGCCCTCATTGGTATAGGAGGAGACAAGACCCTCGGGGCAAATGAGCGGCTCGGAGAGCTCTGTGCCGAAAAGTGACCATGTACCGCAGGAAACGTATACAAAATCGTCTTGTGTGGTGGGAACAGACACAACGGCAGAGGCAGTATCGTGACCGCCCACAGCTATAACGTCAACGGCATCTACAGAAAGCTCTTCACAAATTTGGGGTGAGAGCTTGCCGAGTACCTTGCCTGTTTCTATTATATCACAAAGAAGATCGGTGGGAATGTTGAGAGAGGATATGAGCTCCCTATCCCAGTCACCTGTATAGGGATTGAGCATCTGAGAGGTGGAAGCAATGGTATATTCGCTCTTTTTGACTCCCGTAAGGAAATAGTTTAGCAAATCGGGAATAAATATGAACTTATCGGCTCTCTTTAAAAGGTCTGCCTTGTATTTTGCAAGATAGTAGAGCTGAAAGAGGGTGTTAAAATTCAGAATCTGAATACCGGTTTTACCGTAGAGGTCTTCCTTGCTTATTTCTTTGAACACCTCATCGGGAATGTTGTCGGTGCGCTCATCACGGTAGTGGACGGGATTGCACAAAAGATCGCCGCATTCGTCAACAAGGCCAAAATCGACACCCCATGTATCGATACCGATAGAATCAAAGCCGCCCGCAAGTCTTGCTTTGACTATGCCCTGCTTGATTTGATCAAAAAGATAAAGTATATCCCAATAGAGCGTATTTCTAACCTTCACGCCGTTGTTGGCAAAACGGTGAATCTCCTCCAAGGTAATTTTGTTGTTGTCAAGAGTTGCAATTATTCCTCTGCCGCCGGAGGCGCCAAGGTCAAATGCCAATACCTTTTTCATTTTGTCCAATCCTCTCCTTATTCTGTAATAAGCTTTACATTGTTATTTTCGAGTGCAAGCATAAATTCTTCGTCGGGGAGCTCGTCTGTGATAAGATAATCTATATCGTTTAGCGAAGCAAGCTTTGCAAAGCTCACCTTGCCCACCTTTTTGCTGTCGCACAAAAAATATTTGTTCTCTGAGTTTAAAAGCATATTTTGCTTTATACCGCATTCCTGCTCGTTGCTTTCGAGTATGCCAATCTCCTTGGTCACGCCCTTGGAGGAGAAAAACATCTTATTGGCAAAATAGGATTCTTTTATGCTGCGTTCGGCAAGCGAGCCCACAAACGACTGATTGGAGCTGACTATTCCGCCAACAGCAATCAGCTTTATCTGTTCGCAGGTACAAAGCTCTGCAATAACCCTGAGCGAGTTGGTGATTACGGTAATATTTTTGAGCTTTTTGAGCTCCTTTGCCATAAAAAACGTGGTAGTTGAAGCATCGAGGAATATGGTATCACCCGAAACAACAAGGTTTGCCGCAAGCGATGCAAGCTTTTGCTTTGCTTCAACATTGGTTGATTTCCTTTTTTCGAGCGAAAGCTCATAGGTTGTATCGTCAATCGGGACAGCACCGCCGTGAGTACGGCGAAGAGCCTCATTTTTTTCGAGCTTTTCGAGATCACGGCGAATGGTTTCTTCCGTAACCCTTAGCTGAGCGGCAAGTCGGCTTACAGTGACTGCACCGTCTTTGAAAAGCTCATCCAAAATAAATTTTTGTCTTTCGGGAGCAAGCATATTATCACCTCATTAAAACAACGCGGAAATCAGGACATATTTGCTTGAACTTCCGCGTAAAGTTTAAGACATGCGGGGTTCGATTCCCGTGTGCCTAAGCAGGTGCGTCAGTATCCGAACCCGTTTTGGGCTGTGGATTTTCA
>JAEDEG010000109.1 GCA_016293435.1 Clostridia bacterium | reverse complement strand
CAAAAAATCGAGGACTTCCATCCTCGATTTTCATGGGGAGTTTTTAAACATCCCCTTTTTAGTTTCCGAAATATCTATTCCTTTTTTGCCCTTTGAGGCTGTCTTTTTGTCATTTACTGCTGATTTTGCAAGCTCACGTCTGCATACATCCTCTTTGAGGAGCTTATACAATGCACCGAATATCGGTACACCGATAAGCATACCGGTTATACCCATAAGACTGCCGCCTATTGTGATGGCCGCCAAAACCCATACTGCCGGAAGACCGACAGACTTGCCGACAACCTTGGGATATACAAAATTGCCCTCGAGCTGCTGAAGAATTATCACAAACAAAATAAAAAGCAAGGATTTGATTGGCGAAACAGTCATTATCATTACCGCTCCGACCAATGCACCGATATAGGCACCGGCCACGGGAATCAGTGCAGTAAATCCGACAAATGCACCAATCATCTGCGCATATGGAAACTTGAAAATAAGCATGCCAAAGGTACACATAAGCCATAGAATTATACAGTCAAGACACTGCCCCACGATAAACCTATGAAAGCTGTCGTTAAAAACCTCAAAAATGTGCTTTACGCTTCTTTCATATTTGGGACAATAGGTGTGCAAAAGCCTGCCTGTCTGCTTTTTAAGAGTTTCTTTGCCGAGCATGAAATAAACTGAGAATATTATGCTGATAAAGGCTGTAACAACAATTGAAAAAACAGATGAAATTGCACTGAATATTGCTCCTGCGGCAGTACTGATGCCCGAAACAACAAACTGAACCGCTTTGGATACAATCTGCTGCCAGTTAATTGATGTGAGCGATGAAATAACATCATCGGGGACGTATTTGTCTACAAGGTCATTTTGCAAAATATTTCCGAGCAATGGCGGTATCTGCGAAACAAGAAACTTGATACAAAGTATGAGTTCGGGCACAACAAGTCTTATTATAAGCGCAATAATCGCCACAAAAGATACAATTGCCGCAATCATGCATACAAAGGGACGTGTTTTTTTCACAAGCTTTTTGTCGTAGTGAAGCGGAAAATAGTGTCTTTCATAAAAGGTCATAAGGATATTTAGAACATAAGCAATTGCAAAACCTATAAACAAAGGGCTGAGAGAGCCTATAAGCGATACAGCCAATCCCGACACCATATCCCAATAATAAATTGCCAGGTAAAGCAAAAATCCCGATACCGCAACTCTTATGCAGCTTTTCCATTCAATTTTCATTAATCAATATCATTCCTTTCCTTCTGTTTTGTATTTAATGCTTTTGAAGCTCGGATGCGACAAAGAGAACTGTTGTTTTTTCTTTGCTGCCTAAGCGTTGATAAATTTTTATAATCCGGCGCATATTTCAGATACGCACCTTTTGACTGTCTGAATTTGTTCCGGTGTGATTTCTTCGTCAAAATCATTAAACGAGTTATTCATTACATCGTTTTGGGTGAGAACCGAATACCAGAGCAAGGCAAGAGCATATCTGCCAATACCGAGGCTTGCATGAAAGGTATCGCGGTGAACCTTGGGAATGCCCTCAGACAAAAGTGACTGAAATACTTCGCCGGAGGGAATAAGGATATCTGCCCCAATATCTTTGAAGGCTTTGGCATACGAGGCTTTTATGTCCGCAAACATATCTGCCTGATTGGCATATCCAAGCTCATCATTGAGACGCTTTGAATCCTGTTCATACGCCCATGTCTGGTGGATGGCTATTTTGGATTTTGGAGCATGAAGCTTCACATATTCAACAAGACTGTTGAGGTAAGGCTGATATGTATCGTAGCTGACAGACTTGTGACTTGCCTGCTGAAGAGTTACAACATCCCATTCGCGGTTTAAAAGGGCTTCTTTAAGAGAAACATGAAGATGTGTTTTGTGACCGTTTATTTCAAACGAATAAACTTCTTTACCGCTCAGCATATTGGTATAATGAGTATACAATGTGCAGCCGCCTATATAGACATTAACTGCTTCGAGCTGTGCTTTGCCGGCTCTTGCCACCTGATGCAAGTAGCGCTGTGCATCCTGCGAAAAGCTGTTTCCAATTGATAAAATATTCATTACTGAATTTCACTCCTTTTTATTTTTCTCACATTATAGGTGTCCGCCGTCGATCTGTGCTGCTTTTTTGCCGTGAATAACAACAGTTTTATCCTCGGGAATATATTCATCGGGAAAATGAACCATAATATCATCTTTTTCAAGACTTAACTGAAGCAAAGAAATATTGACATCGGCAGCACCAATCTTGTCTTTGATTGACATACAAGCCACATGAGCAGCCGCCTGGCCTGTAATAATTGCCACCGGAATAACACGAAGCAGATCCCATCCATAGCCTATACCGGCTGCACTTCTTCCTGCTGTTAACATATTTGGATAATCCTTTCGTGTTATACATCTCAACGGTACTTCAAACAAATGATCCCTGTGTTCAAAATCATTGATAGCACAAATCGAATCATCAAAATGCTTATATGCATCCTCAACCTTAAGGGCATAGTCCGCATCAAGACGACAGGTTGTTCTAAACTGCGGCATAAACGGGAGATGCGTAATATCCCGGCTTATTCTGTCTGTATTTTTTAATTTTTCAAGCACCATGCGCTGATTTCTTATTAAATAATCTGTTACCTCGTCAACACTAAGCCCCGACCACTTAGGAATATCCTCCGGCTGATTGTCGCCAAACAAATTGATTTTTCCTCCCGAAATATCGGTAAATGCCTTATATATATTCTGCTCTTTAACCGCTTTTTCACATGATTCGAGAGTAATCATTTTTGCAACATATGTAAAGAAATTCTCCCCGGCAACAACAGGCACTCCTCCACGACGCAAAACATCACAGTCGCCGGTTACATCTATCATCATTTTGCAGGCATAATATTCTGTACCCGATTTGCTCTCGGTGACAACTCCTTTACAGGTGTTTGCGTCCATAACTGGCTCGCATGCAATACAGTCAAATAAAATATCTGCTCCCGAATTGATTAGTTCTTCCGTGAGCTGAAGCGCAAAAATATTTGGAGAATATCGCTGAATGTATCGAATATCCGTGGGCTTTTTTGGCTCGCCGTTTTTCCACTCCTCCGGAATGGTATCGTAACCGTATTTACCGCTAAGTCTTGCCCATTTCTCACACAAGCCGAAAATTATTTGCTTGCCGCGACCGTTACACATAGGAACAAACAGATTGATAAGCCCCAAAGTTGCAAGTCCTCCCAAAATATTTGACTTTTCAATAAGCAATACCGAATATCCGTTATTTGCTGCTGTAACCGCAGCTGCAACTCCCGCTACGCCTCCTCCGCATACAATAATATCATATTTCTTTTTTACATTTAATGTTTTGGTTATTGTGATATTATCCATTTTTTCTTCCTCCGCATTTATGTTGCTTTAATATGTTTAGGCAAAACTAATAATAATTACTCATCAATGCTGCATTCGGCTAAATCTCCGTTCTTATAGCAAACGGTTTTTATTTCGTATTTATCTATTTCTGCAATAAATTGACTGCCGCATACGTCAATTTTTACCTTCTGTTTTTTCTCTGTCGGATTAAACAGTCTTCAATAAGCGGCAAAGCCGCGTCATTCAACGTTTTCAGTGGGAGATTGAACTCCCACTGAAAAAATTAAATGTCACCCGCCGCCTATAGAGGCGGGGGACATCTTAATTTAGTTATAACATATCCTCTGCCGGATATTCCATTGTACACGCAATAGCTGCATGGCTTGACATCATCTCTGTCATAAAGTAGGTATTCTCCGTCTGTCTGTATTTTTGCTTAAGCCTAACCTGACTTGTATAACAGCCTACCATAGACGGAGTAAGACTTTCACAAAATTCCGGCAGCTTGCTGTTATCGCTGTGCTTTTCTGCAAAATATCGCTCGGGTGTTGACTGAATAATATCAATATTTTCTGCGGCACACTTATCAGTAAACACATCATTGTTATCCAAATCAGCCTTTGACGGTCCTCCACCGTGGTTTCCTATGCCCCACATGCATATACATGAGTCGCCCTCGGGGCAATTATCAATAAACCTCTGTATTTTTTCTGTTGCTCTTCCTTTAAAGCTGTTATAACCCTCCGCTATTCGAACAGTGGTTATTTCCGAGCCGTCATAGCCTACCCATCTAAATTCGTTTGATGGCAAATCAAGCAGATAATCATGCGGTATAACAATCATATACCCATCGTATCCAAACTTTTTCATAATCTGAACAAGACCTCGGGAATGGCCGAAAGAATCTACATTCATTGCAACAGTCGGTGTGACTCCAAACTTCTCATTAAAATATTTTCTTCCATCACTTATCTGTCTTACAAATGCCTCACCCGAAGGCATATTGCAGTCAGGCTGCAGATACCAGCCGCCCATGATATGCCACTTGCCAAAGCCCTACGAGCTCCTGTATCTTTTTAAACAAAGGCATATCATATTCCTCTATCCATCTGTACAAAAGCGCCTCATTGTAACAGAATACAAAGCTGTCGTATTCTTCACAAAACCGTGCTGCAATTTTAAAGGTTGAAAGAGCCTCATCCGCTCCCTCCTCCCATTCCCACTGCCATACGGGATCCAAGTGAGCATTGCATATTAAATGTATTCTCTTAGACATAATTCTTTCTCCTGCTTTTGATTTCTGTCATAGTGTCTTAATCATGCCGAAATTTAAGCTAAACTGTGAGCTTTATCGGCTTTAAGGATATAATCGTCAGCTCACTTGTTAAGATTTATGAACAGTCCGAAAAGAGCTATTGATATAAGTCCAATTATAACATATTTACTTATTCTAAATCAATACTTATTACAAATTATTTGTTTTTAATTCTTTCTTTTTTTGAAAGTTACAGTGTCGGAAAAAACATAGTGCAAAATCATGACATATCAAAAGCCCCTCAAATGCAACGCTTGGGTCATTTGAAGGGCTTTTTTTGATTTTTAAACTGTTAAATTCAAAATATTATGTACAAATTATCAACACACGAAAAGCTCAGCCTCAATACCATTTGCACTTTCGTATTCTATCGATTCTACAGCTTTGTCGGGGTGCGGATTTTTATATGCCGCCTTATATACAACCTTTCCGTCTTTCCAGTAAGGATAGGATGAGCCTATTGCCTCGGTGTTCTCATAGGTCAGCGAAGTTTTATACTCTTCCTCGGTGCATCCGGGATTTGAAGATCTGATATTATATCCAAAAACAACAGGCAATCGGACAATTGTGCCGTCTGTATATTTAACAACGTGATTTCCTATTATCCAATCTTTGTCAACTATAAATCTGCCATCGTAAAACGGTCTGTATTTTTCATCATAATCCGTGGTGTGTTCAACTTCTATGATATTTTTTCCAAGAGATGCTTTATAAGATGAATAGAGCAGCTTTTTTGCTTTTTCCAGCAAGTTTGCTCTGTCGGGAGTATCGTATTTACCGTTCCAAAAAATCCATGCAGTTGTCACAAGATCCAAATTCTGAATGTTACGCTGCATATATTTTTTCTCAATACTCCCCCAATTTGAAACAAATCCGCCATCAGCAAAAGATGAACGCTCCCTGTAGTTTTCAAGTTTAATTGCTTCGTAGTTGCCAAAAAGCATTCTGTATCCAATATCATAAAGTTCTTTTTCTTCTGCTTCAGATTCGAGTGACCAGCTCCAGTTGAGCATTGTTATATCTTTGGGAATCCTGCCCTTGCAGCCGTAAAATGCAGGGATATCCTTCTTTGGATACGGCGATGCACCAAAGGGCATTAACGGATTATCTTCATCATAAAATATGACAATGTTTTCAAACATTTTATCGCACCACATCATGGATTTGATGTTTTTGGTTTTCAGATAGTTATTTATTTTTTCTATGTCACCAACATACAAATCGATTGGTTTTTTGTTTTTACAAAGCTCACACTTTGCACAAGTATAGTATTCATCATGCCCAATATTCATATATGCACTTTTGAAAACATCTGCAACTTCATCAATAATATCAAACAAAACGTCATAGGTTTTGGGATTTGAGGGACAATATGAATCGGGATATTTATCTTCGAGTCTTTCATTGAGCTCGGGATATGCCCTCAAAATATAATCGGAATGGCTGAGCGACGGCACTTCGGGATAGACCTCAATTTCGCGTTCTCTGCAATAATCAATCAAATCCTTCATCTCTTCTTGCGATATATAAGAACCGTTGCCATTGTCAAAATGAATTGAATCTTTCATCCAAGGATACATACGATTTTGGATATTTTGTGCAGCCTCAGGGCTTACGCTGACCTCCCTGCAAAATTCTATCCATTTTTCATTTATTAAAGGATGCTTTTTATATTCCATTGCACCGCCAACCTCTATCATAAGAGTGTTGTACTTGTATGTCACAAGCATATCTATCATCTGCTTGAATTTTGAAATATATTTTCTTCCCGGTGTATATACCCTATATCCGCGTACAGGCTTATCGGGATAGTCAAATAAAAGCATATCCGATATCTCATTACCGTCGCAAAGCTCCTTAAAGGCAGACACCGCATATATGAGTCCTCTGTGAGTGGGAGAATAAAGTGACACTGTGTTTTCAGCGGATGAAATTGTAATAACATAACTTTCGCTGTTATCCAAATACGCATCCCCTAAATCGGACTTAATTTTATCGGGAATTTCAAGATTCAGTGAAATGTTCATTGAAATTCCGTCATCATCGAGAAAATTGAGAGTTTTCTCCAGATACCTCAAGGCATACTTGTCTGTGTCAGAATGAGCAATAATACTGTTTCGCGAAATAGAAAATGTTTCTCCCGCCTTTTTTAGATACCTAAATTCAAAAAATGTTCCTTTTAATTCTACCATCATAATTCTCCTTTCAGATGTCGCCCAAACAAACCAAATTTTTAAAGATTCACTATTATTTGTATGGTTTAAATTCTGTAATACTGTTCCAATTCGTTGTGCTTGCACCTTTTCCTATATATCGGATATATCGTGCTCTGCCCGGTATAGCAACAGTTTCGTATTCATTGGTTGTACCCGTAGAATCCATATTTGCACACACTCTTATATAATTAGTGCCATCCTCGGAATAAAGAAGATCAAATTTATTGCTTCTCGCATCACCCGAATAGAACGCAAGTGCAACTCCGCTAAATTCCTCAACCTTTCCGAGATCAATTTCAAACCAGCATCCATATCTGTCCTGAGCACATCTTGTGGAAAAATCGTTGTCTATCATCTTATCGGGGCCGTTTTCTGCTTCGGGAATATTTTGAGCACTTGCTCCAATAGGATTAATAAGCTCACCTTTTACTCCGGCAATCGGAAGCACACCTTTTACTATTGCATCGGTCACATTTATCGGACGGTCGGTCGATACATTGTATTTGACCGTGCAAACCACAGGCTTACAATCGTCGGCAGAGAGAGTAATTCTTGTAAAATCATCCAAGCTCTGTGCCTGATTTACTCTAACTGCACCATCATTGCTTGTGGCTGTAATTTGAGGAACTTTTTGCGTTCCGTAAGGCAACTCAATAACATACTCCATTCTTCCCGGTACAAAGCCTTCGATTAATTTGCCGTCAGCATACACCCCACTGAATTTTGGAGATTTTTTTACTTCACCATCAGGAATTACCCACTCGGATATGGGTGACACCGTGAGCCCTGAATACTCGTAGTTGCCCGAATCGGGCGAAAGCTTTACCGAAATTGTTACATCACCGTTTGCTTTCGGTGCGTATATAGCGAGCTTTCTTATGCCTGTGTTAGCATTCTGACCGTCAACCGCGGGAGACGTCGGGAGTGGTTTTGCATCCATAACCTTCAGCTCATAATCCGCAACATCACAATATACATCCACTGTCAAAGAATTTAGACCATCGGGAGTTGTGAGCTTAGCTTTGGTATTGTCTATAATTTCAATATTTGCCTTGGTATGCATAAACCAATAAAGCTCGGTGTCGCCAAGCAGCGACAACTCATCTTGAACGGTGAAGGTATTGCGTCCATCGCCAAAGTAATATCCTCTTATGTATTTTGATGCATCTCGCTTGTATGCGGAAGTGAGGTCATAAGCTGCTTTTGCACCCCATTTCTTGCCGCCTTCAAAATCAATGAGCTCACCAAAGGCACCCAGCTCCTGACCGTAGTATGTGTCTGAATCAACTCCGGGATTTAGCACAATACAGTTCTCGCCTTCAGGACGTTTGCGGTAAATCTTGTAACCACCTGTACTCCAATAATCGGGTAGACCATAGTTGTCACTTCCAAGATCCATCGCCCAAGGAAAACCGTTGGATTCGAACACAAACTCACCAAGATCAAGCATATCGTGCGGAATGTTTGTCCAGCCGCCGTGAAATCCCGCAAATACCGGTGTTGAGGTTTGGCGGTCATTAATAAACGCGCCTGCCTCCGGACCATAGAAGTAAGCATCGAGAGGCAGCTGATTTATATCAGGAATATATCCCGCTTTATCAATAGCTTTTTGATAATAATAAAGTGTGCGAATGTCTCTTGTGCGTCCGCCCAGTGCCTTACTTATAC
>JAEDEG010000014.1 GCA_016293435.1 Clostridia bacterium | reverse complement strand
TTAAATATTTATATTTAATTAAAGTATAACATTGTGTTTGCAAAAGTCAATATGCTGCAACGACTATTTTTATTTCTACTTGACACTTTTTTCCCTGTTATTGTTAAATAATGTCAAAAATTTTACATAAGCAAATTTGACCGGCCATTAAAATCCGGCTAAATTTTCAAAATAAAATTGACCCTCGTCATATACTCATGAAGCAAGGGTCAAATTAATTTTGGACAGACTATATACAATTATTTTATAAAATTTTCTTTGGTTTTCCTGTAATTCTTTGGTGATACCCCAAAATAATTTAAAAAAGCTTTTCTGAATGCTGAGTATGTAAGATATCCCACCTCTGATGAAATTTCTTCAATAGAATAATCAGTTTCGGTAATAAGCTCAGCAGCTTTGTTAAGTCTTAGTTCGGTCAGCTTTTCCGTAAAATTCATGCCGTAAATATTTTTAAAAATCCTTTGAGCACTTCGCTTGCTGACATTAATATATTCCGCGAGTCCGTTTACGGATATCGGTTTCGTATACCTGGAAATATACTCGTCAATTTCCTTAACTACATATGTATTTTTTGGAAAATAAGGCTCATTGCTTATAAATTCCTCCATTTTCCTGTTTTTTTTCGGGGTCAGAATATCAAAAACATATAAGGCTATGCTTTGCATAAGACAGTTAATATTCATAGCTCTAAAATCATTAGTTTCAGACTGAGAATGAAGT
The DNA here is from genome assembly GCA_016293435.1 of Clostridia bacterium. Lineage (GTDB taxonomy): Bacteria > Bacillota > Clostridia > UMGS1810 > UMGS1810 > RGIG1828. The sequence continues at coordinate 38,037 of JAEDEG010000014.1, read as the reverse complement.
TTATAAATCTTCATGGCATTATAGGCAATTTCGGGCGAGAAAAACATCTTTCCCTCGCCCCTTTTCTTTAGACTATTCATAACCAAATCGTACATTTTGACATGGTCACCCGTCCGCCTGATTATGGTAAACATGATTGTCATATCCATGAATTTGACGCTGGACACATTGATTATGCAATGCTTTGTATTGGGCGGAATTATAATTACATCATTCTGAGCAAGAGTATAGATGTCATCATTTATTTTTATCTCAGAACTGCCATTCATGACAATGTGCATTTCGTATGCAGGGTGAGTGTGCATATCGGAAAATTTGTAGTTTTTATTAGTTTTTTCAAGATATCCGTATATTGCAGACATTCTGATATCTCCGCATTTTACAAATTCTTCGTTAAGCGCAATTTTTTTAATTATTTCACCATCATCCATTGCTATCACCAGCTTTCACTTTAAATAGTATAGCATAAAGTGCATAATTTAGCAATTACAAAAAAATTCCAATACAATTTTTTGTATATTTTTTACAAAAAGTAAATTATAGAAAATACGGCTGCATTTTGAGACCAAGTTTCAGGCGAATGTAGCGGATAAAAAGATGCAGGTCGAAAACAGGGTGAATATCCATCTCTACCTTAGAAATATATAATTCAAGTTCACCGATAAGGGTCTGAGCCTCACTTCGCTTGCCCGATGCATCAAGATTGATTATTCTGCAAAGATATTCACATATGTATGAATGATATTTAAGATATACCCACGACATTCTGTGACATCTGTTATCAAGCGCCATATTCTTTTCTATGACCGGCATAAAATCTTTGAGTACCTGCGGTATTTTAGATGTTTTTTCAGCCACTTTGGGATTATTTACCCATGTTTCGGGAATTGTGTCTTCTTTTGTTTTAAGCCCTTGCTCTTCAATACCGTTCTTGCCACCGTTTCTCACATTACCGGGACAGAAAAGGTCTGAAAGAATTTCAAGATATTCACGACATTTTTGGCCATCATTGCCAAATGCGGAAATGAAATAATCATCAACAAAGCTTTCAAAATCAAGCTCTTTGTCAAAAAGTGTTTCACCCATAATCTGCATAGGAAGTGATGTAGGCATATATGTTCTGTGAGTCTGATCGCTCATACACCCCTGAAAATTAACATCATTAAGTGATTTCATGTCACGAAAAGTTTCGCGAGCTATTCTCATATAACCGGGATCGCAGTAATGATCGATATAAAAGCGGTATTCAAAAATAATACTCGGAATATTACCACACAACTCTTTCCATTGGTTGTGCCACAAAAGTCGGAGTGAATTATTGGGCGGTGTGAATGAATTTCTGACAAACGGAGGGATTTCGCCTGTATATTCCTCAACCTTATAGCCTGTTTCGTAATTTGAACCTATTGCCGCAAGAAGAACAAATTTTTCGGGATGTTTGAGCTTTAATTTTTCCGGTGGTCGAACTGTGTCAACATAAAGAATGAATACAATGCGTGTACTAATACCTTCTTTTTCAAAAGCTTCGTCGATATCGTTGAGAAGCTGAACATAATGATCTGAGGGAGTCATTTTAACGCACTCATCACATTCACACTGATTATTTGCTGCATCGGCGAGCCATACATGAAGATAGTCTATATAAGGCTTCTTTTTTGCATAATCCACACAAAAATCAACCAATATCTTTCTTGCCTCGGGATTTGAATAGCAAAAATGTGTGTAGAAGGTAGAACCACCATACAAATCTCTCACACCGTTTACCTTGGCAAGATATTTCTTATCTTCCTCCTTGAGAGCCGCTTTTTCTTCGGCACCGCTCGCATGATGTATTCCAAGATTTTCAAACATATATCCGTGACCTACTGCATGGAGTTGCATTCCGGTTTTCTTGATATCCTTTTCAAGGAGAGCTATATATTTTTCCAACTCGCTATATTTAGTAACCTGACCCTTTTCTCTCAAGATAAGATTGCTTTCGTGACCGTACCATTTGTGCATATATGTATATGGAACAAGACCTTCTATCATATACATATTCATACCGATTTTTGGGAGCCAGTACACAGTGTCGCGCATATGTTCATAGCTTATGGCACCTTCAGAGCACTCACCCCTGAAGGGATGGTCTGCCTTTTTTCGATATTCAAATGAATGAGAACTCATATCTCGTTCGGGTATATAATCTCCGCCTTCACCCGGACGAACAAAGCGGCAACCGCCCGATTTCAGATATTTATACACACCCATAAGGATGCTTCTATAGTTGCTGCCTGCAATATAACCCGAACCGTTTTTTACTTTGATATCAATAACATCATCGGTCATTTTGTCCTCAACATCATCACAATTTAAGCCAAAATCTTCGAGCAGACCAAGCTTTATTTCGCCCTCGGTAATCTCCTTTTCGATTTTAACATCAGAAATGATGTCAGTACAAACTTTGTAATCCATAGCATTAAGGTATTTTTGCAGTTCATGCGATGCATAAACTACAGTCTCGTTGTCTGACCAAATTTTTATAACCATAATATCTCCTCCTCATATTTTTTACATTATGTTAAGTTAAATGAAAATCGAGACCTTGAACTTCCTGTAATTATATTATATCAAAATAATTGTTTGCCGACAACACACTATGGTGACTTTTTGTTCAAATGACTGTCTCGATTTTCCTTGTGTACAACAAAAAAACGCCATTTGGTGTTTTTCTGCTTTATATCATTTATTGTATCGTATTATATTTTGTAATAAGGTATATAATTCCTTATTCTTTTATCAATATTTTCTCCAACTTGGGTTTAAATATCTCATTAGTACTTCCATGTAAAAATAATCCCTAAAACAAACAAAGATTTCGCTTTTATGAGATCTTTGTTTTGTTTTAGGGATTTTTCAGTGATTTTGATCTATAAATGCCAAAAACGGCATATGAAATTTATCATTTCATCATCGTTTCAATAAGTGAATATGCAAACAACCAATGCATCTCCTTTTTTGGATGGTTTATGTAATTTGCAAACAGCTCTGTTATATTGACTCCATTGTCACTCAGCTTTTCCCACTTTGAATACACATCGCACACCTCGACGCCACACTCGCTTGCAACCTCCTTTGCCGCTTCAAAATACGAAGCGAGCACACCCTCATTTTGAAGTCGCATTGTACGCTTTGCCGTCTCTATAATACGTTCATTTTCAAGTCGGTTGCTGACGTATGTGTTCATCATATTTGCAGTCATAAAAATAACTTCACTTCCACATTCCTTAAGACGGTTGAATATTGTTCTTAAATTATCCTTATATACTTCCAATCTGCCTTTGTCGGAAGAAGCATCGTTTAAGCCATAGCAAACAACAGTCAAATCCGGGTTATGTGAAATGACATCCCTTTCAAGCCGTGCCACTCCTCCGGAGCTATTATCGCCGCTTATTCCGGCATTGACGATGTTTACGGGGACCTCCGGGTAAAGCAAAGACAAAATCTTCTTTAGGCAATTATGATATGCGTATTCGCTCTTGTATTCCGTTTCAAATTCGTCTTTTCTTTTCATATAGAGTTCGAAACAGCCTTGAGTTACACTGTCACCCAAAAAAGCAATTGTGGGTATTTTGTTTTCATGCAGATTTGACGCCTTTTTTTTCATTAAATTTAGAATTTCCATTTTTGTTTTTCCTCCAAATACATTCATTTATATATTATTTATAAGCTTTCCAAAAGCTCATCATTTGTAAACCCGTCATATCTGTATACAGACACCCCAGGCAATCTTTGTGCAAGCATATACGCAAACTGCGCGGTATATGTTTCATTATTACTGCAGTGATTTACTCCCCATGTAATACTGTCACCAACAATATCAATTGTAACATGCCGCCTCTCATCTATCATTTTGCATATGTCGATATTTTCATCCCTATACCTCTCAAAACTTAATTTCAAATGACCTTTTGTCAGGGATAATCGCATATCCGTTTTCACGAATTTCGCAAACTGCGTCTGACAGCGCTGCTGCATAATCAAAATCACAATAACTGCAAAGTATTTTGTTGCTGTCAAAACCTACAACCGAATTTTTGCCCTTGTATACCACAGCTTCAAATGTAAACCCGTCTGTCGGAAACTCAAAAGCAATGCTTTTTTCGTTATAAGTCAAGCGTATAACACCGCTCTTGGTTTCAATATCGGCATAAACCGTGCTGTCATCAATTTTATGCACGGTGAAATCCTTAACCGCATTTACAATTTTTCCGTCTTTTTTGAAATATCCGCCGCCTATTTTGCCATCTTTGCTCCATCTGAAACAATCTATAAGCGGCAGATTATCAAAATATAGCTTTTCGTCAACCGTTACCGTATCAAAATAACGTTCTTTGTATTTTTCATTAAAGACAAATATATCGCGAAGCATGATCTGATTATTTCTGTAATATAGATTACTGCGGTAATATTTACTGTTGTACCAAATTGTACTGCTGTTTTCCTTGTGTGCCTCTTCTGTTCTGACCGGTGTCATACTGTATATTTTCTTATATTTGCCGGCTGTTTCCGATACAAGCTCAAAATCTATTTCTCCCAAATTTCGTTTCTCGTCAAAAAGCTCCATCTGCATAGAATATCCATCCTTCATAGCTTCCCATCCAAACGAATTTTCCTGACCTGCCTGGCAATAATTCAACCCCAGACTTCTGTCATTGAAGGTTTCTTTCAAATACCATTCAACCCAATTACGATCCGAACCCGAGCATCCGTAAGCCGGCTCCATGCTTTCAACTGTCTGAATATCAGTGCCTATGCCGTTCATATACTGATCGACCGGGTCACCGCCAAGCATCCTGAACACAGGTACATTTATCTGCTGAGCACTGCTTTGAGCAGGGCAGAATATATTATTAACGCATGGGTAATATGCGCTGCTGTTATATCCGCCCCAAAGTGAATATCCGTCAGTTCCCCATTGCTCTTTGCAAATCAACGCTGCTTCAATATCATATTTTTGCTCCATATATTTTATAGAATATGCATCCAAAGCCCAGCTTCCTGCCGTTTTGGGGTAATACCCAAAAATATCCTTAAAGCAGCGCATAATTTCATCTATTATTATCCTTCTCTCATCTGTTGTATATCCAACAGTCATATCAACACATGAATGCCAGTCCCACTCAAAGCCTTCTCTGCCCCTCCATTTAAGCCCTACGGCTTCTATAAGCACTCTTGAAAACTCTATCCACACCCCAAATTCGATTTTTGCTCTGCAGCCCTTCAAAATATTTATATACTCCGGCTGTATCATAGCATCATATTGATATAAAAATGTTACGGGAAGATTATATTCTTCGGCAAGCCTTGCCTGCTCCGCTACCGACTCTTTGAGATCAAAGTCTACCCTTTTGTCCCAGCCTCTTATAAAATTTACAATATTAATTACATTTTTCATTGTAACTTTTCCCCTTTTGTAATAAAAAATCAAATGCCTTATTTTGTTTCATCCAGCTCAATTATGCATGCATCATACGGTTTGATTTCTTCCGCACTGCCATAATATACTTTTTTAATTTCCCATTTACCGTTGCATGTATATTCGAGATTGCACAGCTTGTCCGAATGATTTATAAGCACGGCAATAACCCCGCTGTCCGTTCTGTGATATGTAACGGCAATGTTTTCGTTATGTATGGTCATTGGATGTTTGACGATATATTCTCCAAAAAGCTTCTTGTATATTAAATGGACATTTGTGTCAAATGCGTTGTGCTTATCTATCAAATTATCCTCCAGTGGAAAATTAACCAAAAATACTCGTCCCTTTCCGTATCGGTTGGCAGTGATTGACAGATTTTCATCCTTATCATATGCAATAATCTCCGCGCCGACAGACTTTAATATAAAGGTTCTGTGGCGCTCAAATTCTATTTGTGCGTTTTCAAAAGTAATACTGTTTTTCTCATTATATTCATAAGTGTCTTCAACTCTAACTCCCGTAAATTCCTCAAATTCGGCAAGACAGCCGTTGTCCATTGATATATACATATCCGCTCCGTCATACACGCGGCGTTTTAATTCTTCGTATCTTTCTTTTTTCATAACGGTCATTCCGTTTACAGACGGAACGATGTACAGCTGTGACTGCGGTATATCATCATAATCGGCTTTGCTTCGCCTATCGCTGTCGGCGTATGCAAACGAGCAGTTTAAACCCACTTTTTTTAGAAGTATATATGTCATATAAGCTACTCCCCATTGACGCTGAGAGTCTGTTAAAACACAAACGGCATCAACCTCTGCCCGAGGAAGCTCAAAATTCTTCTTGTCAAGAAATTGCGAAAACTTTTTCATCTCAAGCAATACCGGCTTTGGAGTATGGTCTTTATATAACATTCCCAATTCAAGCTCTACCATATTTTCCGAATATGGAAAGGACTTGAGCATCGTCTGGTCATTTGCACACCACCACATTACACCCGAGCTGTTATTCGCCCACAGAGAGAACAAATTTATTCTGAAAAAGCTTGCCGCATTTTCATCACTGCAAAACATCGGTCCCATCGTTCCTATTTCCTCTGCCATACACGGCTTGCCGCCTATTTCGGCATACAGCTTTGTCTGAGCAGTGGCATGCATGGTTGTTCTGAGAGAAAGAGTTTTATCAATGCGTGTGTGTTCACACCAGAGAGGATAAGGATGTGTTGTGAGCATATCCGTAAACATCGCCTGATCCTCTATGCGCCACGGCTTATGACGTTCAACCTCAAGGCTGTGCATTCCCGAAACTATCGGACGTGTGTTGTCCTCTGCCCTTATCGCATTGGCAATCATAGACGTCCAGTTCACTGCGCCTGTTCTGTCGGTACGCGACATACAGTTACATTCGTTGCCCAAATCCCATGCCAAAATCCCTTTGCTCGACTTAAATCTCGAAACAAATCCCTTTACGAAAAGCTGCTGAAAATACTGTGCAAGCGGATCGTTTATAATATTGCTTTGATACAACGCAGGCGGTACAAACATTCGTCCGCTCATCCATCCGGTTATAAGCCCTACTATGACTTTTATATTATATTCTTCGCATATATCTAAAAATTGAGCAAACCTATCCATCATTGTATCATCAAGATAATAAGGATTTGTCTTTGGTTTTTCGCCCTCCATGCAGTAATCATAAAGAGACATACCGCCGCCCATCATAGGCATAACCGGCTGAAAATCACGCCAGTTCGGGAAAACCCTGATATGCTTTATTCCGTATTCAGCCAGAATGCTCAAATCCTTCTTTATTGCGTCAATGCTGAAGGTCTTCCACATATCGGTACCGGCATCCGATGCCCAATAATTACACCCCAATATAAATTCCATTATCAGCCCCCCTTTTTGCGTTATGTTTTTAATTGTATCACACTCTATGTCAAAAGAAAATAAATTTTATTCCTCTTTTATAATTTTCTGCACTGATTTTTGTTTATTTATTGACTTATCAAAAATTATGTGATATAAATATATTTGTCAAATTTATGCATATTTCGGTTTGATATATCGGAGGAAAAATATGTTTTTTGAAGGTGAAAGGTTTAATATTTCTCAGATAGTGTCCGTTGCCCGCTATGAGCCATTACTCGAAAAAAAGGACATATACCACGGCTGCCTTCCTACATATGAACTTATATATTACATAAAGGGCAGCACTTATCTTACATTTAACGGTTATCGAATACACATGAATGCCGGAGATGTGCTATACCTTCCCAAAGGTATAATAAACGCTGATTACTATGTCGATATTATTGAAAAATTTTCCCTATATGATGTCTATTTTGATACTGCAGAACAAATGCCGCAGGTGCCTGTGCATATTCCTGCCGTAACATGTGAGTTGGGCGATATTTATAAAAAATTATACAATGAATGGCTGTCAAAACGGGATGGTTATTATTTTAAATCGATACAGAACTTTTATCGAATACTTGAACTGCTGAAAAAACAAAGACAAAAATATAACATAAACGCTCGCTTCAAACATCTTGCGGCGGCAGAGGAGTATATATCCTGTCACTATTATAAAACAGGATTTGATTACGAAAAGCTTCATGGGCTCTCGGGGCTGTCATACTCATACTTCAATAAGCTTTTTAACGATAAATACGGTATGCCTCCGGTGAAATATGTAACTCGGCTCAAAATTAAGCGTGCCTGTGAGCTTCTGATAAGCGGCACATTTACAATTACGCAGGTTTCAGAAATGTGCGGATTTGAAAACGTATATTATTTTTCAAATGTATTTGCAAAAAATATGGGGATGCCGCCCGGCAAATTCAAAAATCTATCTACATTGAAAAGTAATGAGAAATAAAAAGTGTTCTGTGGCAGCTTTTATTGCACAGAGTATTTTTTACATTATAATTGCGGTTTATCTTATCATCGGAATTAATCCGGGCAGATATATCTCCATGTACATTGGTAAAATATGATGACGTTTCGTTATTCTTTGTGCTTGCAAAAAGGGAAAGTCCTCTGCTGTAGACACTTGTTGTGTTACCTTGGATATCTGCAGCAACATTCATTCCGTCTGTAATATGATTTGTTGTAACGTTATTGGTTGTCTTTGAGGCTCTGATTCCGTCGCCGTTGTAGGTATAGGTTGTAGTTGTGCCTCCATGGCTGCTTTGAGTCATTTTGCCGAAAAGGTCAAAGGTGTAGGTATCTACATACTCTATAAGATAGTCGGAATCAAGCTGTGTTTTGTCAAAGAGATTGCCGTCTCAATAAGCCTCCGGCGTATACTTAAAGCTGCCATGCTTCATATGATTTTTTACGATTTTAAGCTTGAAGGTATCCTCCGACAAAATCCAATTTTTGGTTATAATACGGTTTTTTTCGCGAATTGCGCCGCCGAGCTCTGATTCTATCATCTTCTCCACCTCAAGGGGATCGCCGTATTTTTCAAGCTGAGAAAAGGTGGGTGTACAAAGAAAGCTTTTGAACTGAAACACGAGCTTTACTGCCAGAAGCAGTATTATTGCAAGAAGCACCGAAACAAAGAGAATATCAAAATTTTCGCTCTCCATCTCAATGCCCCTGAGGTCAAGCATATATTTGCAAATTTCGTCATCTGCATCAAAGCTGCTGCACGATGCAATGCTGTGAGCAACAATGAGCGGAATTTCGGTAAATATACCCTCTACCGTATCGCCCGCTTTTAGCTCCTGATGCGGATATGCCATCACAAGCACATTTTTGCCGCCAACATCTGCCATATAAATATTGGCAGATACATCCTCACCCTCCGAATCATCGCCGGTTCCGGTTGTCACATTGGTAAAATACACGGGGGTTTTTTCAGCGGTATTGAGCGTAAGCGAAAAATCATATTTATCGCCCTGCCAATAGCTTTCGGATCTGAGAGCATAGTCCTTAATTGTTACGTCATCACTGCGGTGAAGCTCAAAAGGCTCGCCTACCTGCAGCGTTTGCACCTCTGACGAAAACCGTGCTTCATCAAGAGGTGTTGAGCCCCCCAGAACTGTGAAAATATATTCCTGACACATACACAGATACCATATCCACAGCACAATCAAAACTATTTCAATTATAACAAACCGCCTGCGGTGCTTATTCATAGATTCGCGTATCATTCCGGGCTTCGGCATAATTTTTGTCATATGCTTTCTTCCTTTACAAATTCGTTATATACATCCCTTTTGGCAAGTCCTCTGTCCAAAGCCGCCTTTTTTATGGCTTCTTTTTTGTCCATACCGACGTCTATGAGCATCTTTACATGCTCTGTAACCGTCATGGTTTCAAATTCCTGTGCGGCTTCATTATTTTTGTCGTTGGTGCTCATACCCTCTACAATGAGAACATATTCACCCTTGGGATTATTGTCTTTATAATACTCTATAGCATCGTCAATTGTGGTATACACACATTCCTCGTGAACCTTGGTGAGCTCTCGTGCAATGCTTATGCGGCGGTTTCCGAAATATTTTTTCATGTCGGCAAGGGTGCGCGTCAGCTTGTGAGGTGCTTCATAGAAAATGAGAGTGTGGGTATCGTCTTTTACCGATTCAAGATGCTCATATCTGCTTTTTTTGTTCATTGACAAAAATCCCTCAAAGGCAAAACGCGTGGTATTTTGACCCGAAATTATCAGAGCATTAATCAGAGCAACAGCACCCGGGATAGGCACAACCTTCAAACCCTCGCCGATGCACAGTCTCACCAAATCTTCGCCGGGGTCGGATATTGCCGGAGTGCCTGCATCGGTCATGAGGGCAACATTTTTGCCGCTGCGAAGCTGTGAAATAATATATTCACCCTTTTCCCTCTTATTATGCTCAAAATAGCTGGTAAGAGGCTTATGTATATCAAAATGATTGAGAAGCTTAAGTGAGTGACGCGTATCCTCACAGGCAATCAGGTCACATTCTCTCAAAACATTGAGACACCTTACGGTTATATCATCAAGGTTGCCTATGGGAGTCGCACACAAATAAAGTATTCCGTTTTCCATAATTTTTTCCTTTATATATTAACAAATACAGGCGGTTCCAGCTTAAGCGACGGTGCCGCCCCTTTCATGGCTTCTATCAAAATAAGCTTGGCGCTTTTGTCGGGAGAGCCCTGCACAAACCGGATTCTCTTGGGCTCAAGCTTTCGGGATCTGAGCTCCCATATAATATCGCACAGCCTGTCTGCCCTGTGAACCATATAAAAATGACCGCCATATTTCAAAATTTTATCTGCGGCGTCTACCACACCAACAAGATTGGTGCGTATTTCGTGTCTTGCTATGGCAAGAGGCTCATCGGGATTTTTGAAGCCCGAATCCGCACTCATATAGGGTGGATTGCAGGTTACAACATCTGCTGAACCGCTTTTGAAATGTGAAAGTACATTTGCAATATCGTCACAAATAACCTCTACACGCTCCCTCAGACCGTTTATGGCAATGTTTTGAACCGCAAGGTCATAGGAGCAGCTTTGAAGCTCTATTCCGTAGAGCTTTTTCGCTTTTGTTTTTGCACTCATCAAAATGGGGATAATGCCCCCTCCCGTGCAAAGATCTACCACCACATCCGAATGGGATGCCCGCGCAAAATCCGAAAGCAAAACGCTGTCGGTACCAAAGCAGAAAAGGTCGGAATCTTGAATAAATTTTAAATTAGCTATACCCAAATCTTCTGTTCTTATCATACTACATACCCTTTCTGCGCACAAATATCAGCAAACTGCATCAGCCAAAAACCGATGCCGGCTGATCTTATTTTACAAATACAGAAAAACCCCGGAAAAATCCCCGGGGTTTTCACATTGACAAATTATTCCTGAACAGGAGCACCAACAGGACAAGCACCTGCACAAGCACCGCAATCGAGACATTCGTCTGCGTTAATTACATATTTGCCGTCTCCTTCAGAAATAGCAGATACGGGGCACTCAGCCGCACATGCGCCGCAACTGATGCAATCATCATTGATAACATATGCCATTTGGATACACCTCCTTAAACTATGCTTGCTGCAAAAAGCACTGCATTACCTACATATTATATCAGCAAACGCCGAAAAAATCAAGTGTTTTATCAATCTTTTTCAAGTTTCTTAAGCTCTGCCATATCAACCTTTTCGTCATTGTGGGCAAAAACCTTTTTGAGAACCTTGACATCCTCTACCTTATAGTCCTTAAGCTCTTTTTCTTCGCCGTATTCCACAGCCACCGTAAGCACACCCTTGAGAGGCGAAACTGCGGTAACCTGACCCTTTCCGTCGGGGGTTTTTACAATTGACCCCACACCCGGAGTGCTTTTGGCTATAGCTTCATAAACCTCCTGCTCGTGCTTAAGACAACACATAAGCCTGCCGCAGGTGCCGGATATCTTGGCAGGATTGAGAGAAAGATTCTGTTCCTTTGCCATTTTGATAGACACCGGAGCAAAATCACTGAGGAAAAGGTTGCAGCAAAGCTGTCTGCCGCATATTCCAAGGCCTCCAAGCATTTTGGACTCGTCTCTCACTCCAATCTGACGAAGCTCTATGCGGGTTTTAAATACTCCCGCCAAGTCTCTTACAAGCTCTCTGAAATCCACTCTGCCGTCTGCGGTAAAGTAGAACAATACCTTGTTGTGATCAAAGGTATATTCAACGTCTATAAGCTTCATATCAAGATTGTGTTCACGGATTTTGTCTTGACAAACCCTAAAAGCATCTCTTTCCAGCTCTTTATTTTTTGCTATTGCCTTATCATCATCTTCTGTAGCCAATCGAAGAATTTTTTTGAGAGGCGGAACAATTTCCTCGTCAACAACCTGCTTTTTTGCTATAACCACAGTTCCGTATTCTATTCCTCTCGATGTTTCCACTATAACGTGGTCACCGGCTTTTAAAGCAAGGCTTCCGGCGTCGAAATAATATATTTTGCCAACGCTCTTAAACCTTATTCCGCTTACCTCTATCATTTATTACCTCCCTGAGCCGCATAAACATTGTTTGTACGGCCATGCTTAAATTTTCGTTTCTTGATATTCCCGATGCGATATTGCCCACCGTCTCTGTCATTTTGAGACAAGCTCCGAGGCAGAGCAAGTCAGACAGATTTTTTATTCTTGCAAGCTCGTCCTTATTGACAATAAGCTCTTTTTGCCCGGTTTTGAAAAAAATAACATCTCTCAAAAAAAGAGCGGTAATATTTATCACATCATGAATATTTTCTTTATTCTTTGTCCAAAATTCCGTTGCGTCATATACACCGTATTCTGAGTTCTTTGCAAAGGCGCATAAAACACCTATGGCATCTTTGCGCAGCTGACGAAACCCCTCATCTGAGCTGACCGATATCAGAGTGCCTATGTTGCCCATGGCATACCCATAAAAAAAATCGTCGGCTCGGTCGAGCGCATGACAGGCTCTGAGCTCATCTTCACTCCACATAGAGAGCTTCATCACCATAACCCTCGAAAGCACAGTCGGCAAAATAGTGCTCAGGTTGTCGCACAGCAGAATGAACACCGCATACGGCGGCGGCTCTTCTATTACCTTAAGAAGCGCATTTTGGCATATTTTTCCCAGTGCGTGGGCATTTTGTATGATAATGAGCTTATGAGAAGATACAATCGGCCTTTCATACACCTTTTTTATAAGTGCTCTTACAGAATCGATTTCATAATTCTTTTTATCTCCGTTGGACACACGAATAATATCGGGGTTTGCTCCGATTTGGGCACTTTTGCAGCCGCTGCACTCACCGCAGGCGCGCCCTGTGTGGCAGGCAAAATACAACTGTATACGGTCACAAAGGTACTTTTTGCCCATGCCCTTTTCGCCCTCTATTATATATGCATGGCGTAGCGAGTCTGCCGCTATAGCGTTCTCAAAATGCACAAGTATTTTTTGTTGCTGAGATGAAAGCATTTATATTATACCTTTTCAAATCTGTCTACATCGAGAACAAATATTGTTGCGCCGCCAATCTGAATCTCTATAGGATATGGGGTAAATGAAGCTGATGCTCCCATGGGCATGGGAGATGCCGTAATCTGCTTTCTGCGCTGGCTCTTTTCCTTAATAATACCGATTACCTCATCCACTTTTTCGTCATCGGTACCTATAAGCAATGTCATGTTGCCGGCTTTTAAAAATCCGCCTGTGGTGGCAAGCTTTGTTACGCTGAACCCCGCCTTTGAAAGTGAGTTTAATACCTTGTTGCCGTCTTCATCATTTACTATTGCGAGAACTAACTTCATAATATCACTCTCCTCATATTGGTGTATATCTATATTATATAATGAATTTATGATAAAATCAAGAAAAATATTTAAATAATAGCAACAAAAATATTGACACAAAAGACTTTTGAGTATAACATATATATTGAATAAATAAGGAGCATCAGACCTATGAAAAAAATTTTATTATCAATTTTTACAGCAATAGTACTGTGTATTTTGCTGACCTCATGCAATAGTGAAAAAAAAGCCACAGAAACAGCAACCTGCATGGACACCATTGTTACTGTTACCTGCTATGCCGAAGATGACCAAAAAGCACAGGAGGCTGCAAAGGCGGCTGTTGCAGAAATTCAAAGAATTGAATTTCTGCTGAGTGCACATATAGAGGGCAGTGAGATTTACGAAATCAACAAAAATGCATTTAAAGAGCCTCAAAAGCTATCTTACGAGACCGAAAAAGTGCTCACAAAGGCTCTTGAGATATGCCGTCTCACAGGCGGTGCCTTTGACATAAGCATAAAACCGCTGGCAGAGCTATGGAACATAAAGTCGGAAAACCCGTCTGTTCCCTCCGACGATGAAATTGCTACGGCAAAGGAAAAAACGGATTATACCTCAATTGAAATTTCAAACGGTTATATTTCTTTCAAAAAAGAAGGAATGAAAATTGACCTCGGCGGAGCCGCAAAAGGCTATGCCGCAGACAAGGCGGCAGAGGTGCTTAAAAGTCACGGAATAAAAAATGCTCTGCTCGACCTTGGCGGAAATGTGTATGCAATGGGGCAGTCGGAGAAAAAAGCTCCGTGGAAAATCGGTCTGCAAGACCCCGACTCTGCGCGCGGAGAGTATTTTGCCGTGGAGGAGCTATCGAACAAAACCTGCGTTACCTCGGGCTCTTATGAACGATATTTTGAAAAAGACGGCAAAATATATCATCATATAATAAATCCCGAAACCGGCTATCCTGCCGACTCGGGATTAATCAGTGTATCGGTTGTGGGAGATTCATCCTTTGACGCGGATATGCTCTCAACCGCAATTTTTGTAATGGGTGAAAAAAAATTTGAAGCGATAAAAAGTGATTTTAATTTTGATAAATATATTGTTGTGGATAAGCAAAACAACCATAGGAGTTATATCAAATAACCCGGATCAATCGGCAAAGGGCACATTTTCTACCTGAAAGCTTTTTCCGTTTAGATATGAAAGCTCATTTTCGTCGGAAAAAGCAAATTTCAGCTTATATGAATAAAGTGCCTGATGCTTCATTCCGATTTTTTTGTTAAATTCATTTGTGCCGTATTTTCCGTCGCCTGCAAGAGGATGACCGATTGAAGCAAAATGAGCTCTTATCTGATGAGTTCTGCCGGTGAGAAGCTCTGCCTCCACAAGGGAAGTGAGCTCATTTTCTTTGATTACACGGTATTTTGTGACCGCTGTTTTGCCGCCCTCCACCGGTCGGTCATGTACATAGACTCTGTTCTGTGTTTCATTTTTGACCATGTAGGATTTTAGGGTACCTTCTTTTTGCTTTAAATGACCTTTCACAAGACAAAGATAGTATTTTTCTATTTCTCTGCAACGTATTTTTTCGTTTATAATACGCAGCGCCGCAGCGTTTTTTGCAGCAATGACAATACCGGCGGTATTGCGGTCTATTCGGTTGCAGAGGGCCGGTGCAAAGGAGTTTTCTTCATCGGGGTTGTATTCACCCTTTTGATAAAGATATGCCTTGATATGGTTTATCAAAGTGTTTTTGCCCTCTGTTTCATCCTCATGAACGCTTACTCCCGCCCTTTTGTCGGCAAGGAGAATATTTTCGTCTTCATAAACCACGCGCACATCAGGCACGATGTCTCTAAATGCATCGTCGGAGGGCTTTTTTGTTTCAAAAAACTCATCGTTTATATATAGCTCAAGCACGTCTCCCTCGCGAAGCATATAGCCGTTTTCACTCTTTTTACCGTTTACCTTTATTCTCTTTTTTCTTATACCCTTATACACCATTGAGGCGGGTATGGAGGCAAAGAATTTGAACAAAAACTTGTCTAATCTCTGTCCCGAATCATTTTTCTTTATTACAACCTTTTTCATGCTAATATCCCATCTGCGGCAAAATGCTCTGCTTCAAAAGAAATAATTTCCTTTTCTCCGTCTTCTCCAAGGACGGCTCTCAGCACATTTGGAACCTCCTCAAAATCCACTGCTCCTGCACCATAGCCACACTTTATAATACGCAAAGTATAAGAACCGATCACCGCACCCAGCTGTGCCATTAGTGCCGCACCCACCGGCGGAAAAAGCTCAGCTCTCACCTGTGACGGACGGGTGTCTATTTTGTATTTATTGCAAAGCCAGAGAGTTTCGTTTGATGTAAAACTTCCAAACAGCCCCGATTCACCCGATGAATAAACCGCCGATGAATAAACCGCCTCTGTGCCCATTGCCTCAGCCTGTTCAAAAACTATTGCCGATGCGGCAAGCTGAGGCATAATATCCGACAGTTCAAACTGAGCCTCTTCGGGATTTATGGCTATTGCCTCTGCAAGCTTTTTTATCATCGAACAAAGAGATTTTTTTACATTATCTCCGGTGTCGAAGCTATTTGCCCGCGCAATAAGCTCATTCCTTGAGACAAAACCCATTTCGGACATGGACGAAATATCCAGAAGTGACGCTTCCATTCCCGCGCGCAAAACTGTTTTAAGCTCAATGCCTCCATCTTTGCATATACGCCGAGCACACTCTGTATCACCACTGATATCAAGCAGCGCTCCCGCCGCCATAACCGGATCAAAGCCGGCATAACAATCAAAACATAAGCATTTCATTTTTATTCACTGTTCCTATTATTTCAAATAATGTTCTGCACCAAAAAGTGCCGCTTCAACCTGAGCAAGCTTTACGGTAGACAGATATTTTTCGGGACATCCGAGAGCACGCTGATAGTAGTCAACAGCACCCTCATAATCTCCCTTTGCCTCCAAAACTTGACCGTAGTTATAGTAAGCTTCTATAAATTCGGGAGAAGAAAGCTCAAAAAGCTCGGCATAAATTTGCTCTGCCTTTTCAATATCTCCCCGCTTAAAATACACAAGCCCCAGATTGTCTGCTATGCTCGCATCGCTCCTGTTGTATTCATATGCTTCAAGGCAAAACTCAAGCGCCCTGTCGAGATCGTCTTTTAAAATATAGAACACTCCGAGAGTGCCGTAGTGAACGGTTGAGCGATAGCCGGTTGAATACACATACTCCATTTTTTCAATTGCACCCGGAAGATCGTTTTTCTTCCAGAGTATAATTGCCATGTTAAGGTCTGCTGCCAGAAGATTCTGCTTTGTGAGTTGGTCTTTTTTCTGACGGATTATTGAGGTGATGAGGCGTTCGGCCTTGCCGATATGACCGTCTCTTATGAGAAGATAGGCATAGACAAGTGACTGCTGAGCTTTCATTTTGCCGGTGTCGTATGCTTTTTGAAGCCATTTGAAGCCCTCATCATGGTTTTTAAAATATTTTCTTCTGCCAATAATTGTATAAATCTGAGACTTAAAGGCCACAAGCAGTGCCATACAAACCAGAATCATAAAGCCTAAAGCATAGCTCGGCCCCAGATGTCGATACGACAAAGATACAACGGCATAGGGAATCAATATCCACAAAACCACATTAAAAAACTTATTAATTTTATTTAGCATTGTGCTATGTTCCTCTCTTTTGTACTATTTTTTTCTCGCAACTTTACTCTCAATTGCCGCCTTTGCCACTGCCGCGGCAACAGCTTTGCCGATTCTCTCGTCAAAGGCGGGGGGGATAATATATTCGGGGCACAGCTCTTTGTCCGATACCAAAGAAGCAATGGCCTCCGATGTGGCAAGCTTCATTGCATCGTTGATATCGGAAGCCCTTACATCAAGTGCGCCTCTGAATATGCCGGGAAATGCAAGCACGTTGTTAATCTGATTTTGAAAATCCGACCTGCCGGTTCCCACAATGTATGCGCCTGCTTCAACAGCATCTTCGGGATATATTTCGGGCACAGGGTTTGCCATGGGAAACACGATTGATTTTTCTGCCATAGAAGCTATCATATCCTTTGACACAACTCCCGGAGCAGAAACTCCCACAAACACATCTGCGCCCTTCATGGCATCGGCAAGCGTACCCATGAGCTTGTCACGGTTGGTGATTTTGCTCATTTCGGCATGAACGGGACTCAGCTCTGCCATACCCTCACAGATTATGCCAAAACGGTCTGCCATTATAATATTTTTTGCACCGAGTTTCATAAGATGCTGTGCAATGGCAATACCCGCACTTCCGGCACCGTTTATAACGCATTTTACCTTGTCTATAGACTTGCCGGCACATTTTAGAGCATTGATAAGTGCCGCTCCAACCACAATTGCCGTGCCGTGCTGATCATCATGAAACACCGGGATATCACATATTTCCTTAAGCTTTCTTTCTATTTCAAAACATCTGGGTGCGGCAATATCCTCAAGGTTTATTCCGCCAAAGCCTCCCGATATAAGATACACGGTGCGCACAATCTCGTCTACATCCTTTGAACGTATGCAGATTGGAAATGCGTCAACATCGGCAAATTCCTTGAAGAGCACACACTTTCCCTCCATAACAGGCATACCTGCCTCGGGACCAATGTCACCGAGCCCCAGTACAGCTGTACCGTCGGTTACCACAGCCACGGTATTCCATCGGCGTGTAAGCTCAAAGGATTTGTTGTAGTCTTTGTTTATTTCGAGGCAAGGCTGTGCAACACCGGGGGTGTAAGCAACGGAGAGCTGTTCTTTGTTTTTGACCGGAGTTCTCGATACAACCTCAATTTTGCCCTGCCATTTGTAATGCTCGTTTAATGCAAGTTCTTTTATGTCCATTTTCTGTCTTTCTCCTTAAATGTATTCTGTCGATTTTATTATACTTAATTTCATCCAAAAAGTCAACTCGTCTGTAAAAATCAACATGACACCAATCAAATTAGTCTGCATAATCTGTATTGCACATACATTTATCTTTTCAATCTTGACAACAGCGCTCAAATCAACTATAATATAATATATATCAAAATACAGCCGTATCCTTGACCGGAACGGCTTTTTTTATCAAAGAATCACTCTCATTGGAGGATATATGACCGACAATTTTAATAATATCAACAAAATTGAAGATTTTTCTACCGACAACCGCTCTGACCACGACGAAGAATATCTTTTGAATCTCAGAGTAAAAACCGACAAAAAAATACTTGACGAATTTATTTCATCTTTTCCCGCAACCTCCGACAAAAGTCTGCCCGCCGCTGTGCGTTGGATCTTTGGCGGCAAGCTGTCTTTTGCGGCATACATCTCCAATTCGAGCACTGCAGAGCACCCCAACAGCATCAACTTTGTGCTCTCGTCGGATTCGGGCAACAAGCACAATGAGGATATCATTGCCGAGCTGGGCGATATGACCCTCTCCATTTTCGGCTACAATATGCCCGAATGGTTCTGCATAACCCGTATACGAAGGGTTCCTCGTGTTGTCGGCTCACTGAGCAACCGCGTTATAAAAAGCACCGTAACCTTTCACTACAATCCCTCTGCGGATGCGCAAAATCTTCCGCAAAGGCTTCTGAACCGTATTTTTGAACTGCCCAATATTTTGGAAGAAACAAAGTACATAAACCAACGCATATCCCACTGGGACGAATATCTCAAAATCAATGAAAGGATTGCAAAAGAAGCACAGCTCCTTTTGGACTACAGCGGCTATCGCAAAACCCACAACATTACCCAGCTTGCTTTTGCATTAAGCGGCGGCAATATAAATTCTGCCCACACCAATGCCGACATACAGCTTGTGCTCCACACAGAATACGAAAACGGTCATCCTCTCCACAAGGGGCCGATTATCGGCACAGTCAGCAGCTTTGACTCAAAGTCGGGCGAGCTTTTGGTTGACTTGGACTTTGATTTCAGAGAGATGTGGATATCCGAAAAGGCAGAAATCCCCCACAAGGCAAAGCTGTTTATAAGCAAATGGGGCGATATTGTGCAAATAAACCGACTTCGCTACGGTCTCGGAGTTTTTGCAAGAGGTCAGGCGGCAAACCCCTATCTTGATGTGTTCCTCTTTGATTCATCAAAGGCAAGATATCCGCGTGACCCCGGTGAAACCCTACACACAGGCGATCTCCTTCAGCCCAACCTAAACCCTGAACAAAAAAAGGCTGTAGAAGGAGTTATAAACAGTGACGACCTGTATCTGATTCAAGGGCCGCCCGGCACCGGAAAGACTACCGTAATTGCAGAAATTTGCTATCAGAACGCCATAAGAGGGCAAAAAACACTCATTGCCTCCCAAACCAACCTCGCTGTAGACAACGCTCTGAGCAAGCTCATTCATCATCCCAAAATAAGGGCACTGAGAAAGGGCAACGAGCAAAGCGTGCAGGAGGAGGGCAAGCTATTTACCGAAAACAACGTTATCTCCACCTGGCTCAGCAAAACCGCCGACGACTGCACCAAGCACCTTGCCACTGTAAAAGCAGCACTCCAAAAGGCGGCAGATGCCGAAGAAAAGCTTGGGTTTATTGCAGAGCAATACGAAATATACAACAATTCAATAAAGCAAAGAAACGACAGCGGAATACAAAAGTCGGTGCTCGAACACAAAATAGAAGAACTGCATAGCAGGAAATTGTGGCTCAATACCAACCTTAACAATTTTTTGAACAGTACCGATGAAATATCGCTCAAAAAGCTGATTGACAACCCCTACAGAGCACCTGCCGACTTTATCAGCTCCATAACACAGTGCTACAAAATCAAAAATGCTCTCGATTTTAAACGAAATCAGATAAAAACCGCAATTGATACAATACGCTCACTGCTTGCCGACATCGACAAAACCGCCGGCACTCTGAAAGACGAGCTTCAAAAAGCCGACAAAAAAAGCGAATATACCCTTATTGAGGAAAAAACAGCTATCTGTGCCGAACCTGATTTTGATGTATGGCAAAGAGAAGCGCGGGCACTGGCAGACGAATTAAGGCATATTGCAGATGCAAAGCCCGGCGCATTGCGGCGGATGCTTGGCACATCAAAAGACAGAATGAACAAAATATTCGGTGCTCTCATCCGCTGTAACAAGCTCAAATCAGATTCCGCATCTGTGCTGGAACATCAGAAGGATATGCTAAAAGAGCTCATAAGCACCAATCCGCTGTCGGAGCACGTACAGGGTCTGCAGCAAGAATCAGACCGACTTACCAAGCTGTGGGAGGAGGAGGAAAAGCAATCACTCACACAGCTTGAAGAAACAGAAAAAACACTTTCTGAAAGCAAGCAGGCGATAGCGGATGCACGCGAGGAGATAAACAGCTTCAACAGCTCTCTGCCATACTCGGCAACCGCAGAAGCGATAGAGCTTGTATGCCGCAAAAGCGACATATGCGAATACTACAAAAGTCTGTGGCAAAAGCCAAAGGATGATGACTACGCCATTGCCTCACTTCAGGAGGGCTGGATAAGGCGGCTTACATCAGGCAGCAAAAAGGATTATGATGAGTTTAAACAGCTTTATATAGACAATGCCAATGTAATCGGAATCACCTGCAGTCAGAGCGGCTCCAAGGAGTTTACCTCACTTTATCCCGTATTTGATGTAGCAATTATTGATGAGGTGAGCAAGGCAACACCGCCGGAGTTGATTTTGTCGGTGCTCAAAGCAAAGAAAATTGTTCTCGTGGGAGACCACAAACAGCTCCCGCCCATGCTCGGCTCCGACACCTATGAAGAAGTGGCAAAAAAGCTTAACATTCCTCCCGAGAGCGCAGAGCATATGAAACTGAGCCTCTTTGAGGAGCTTTTTGTAAAGGCACCCCCCGAGCTAAAAACCATGCTTTCCACTCAATACCGTATGCACAATCAGATAATGGAGAGCATCAACCAGTTCTACATAGAAGAAAACGGCTTTGGTCTCAGATGCGGTCTGCCCGACCCGGATTCTGCCCGTGCTCACCTCTGCCATGGCAAGGCAATAGGTGAAAATGAACATTCGCTCTGGGTAGATGTGCCTCTGTTTGAAGAAAATCGTGAGCAGCGCTCCAATGTGAATCACAGCTATTCAAACAAGGCTGAGTGCGAATGTATAAAAGATATTCTTCTCACAATAAACGACAACCTCACCGCCAACGGATATGAGGGCAAAAAGCGTATCGGCATAATAAGCTTCTACAGCAATCAGGTGCGCCTTATGGAAAATGAGTTTTTAAACAGCGAATTTGCCGAAAGAGCAGACAAGCTTTCGCTTCGCATAGGAAGTGTTGACCGCTTTCAGGGTATAGAATGTCCCATTGTAATATGCAGCTTTGTGCGAAACAACAATCGCGGCGAAATTGGCTTTGCCAAAGACCCCAGACGCGTCAACGTTGCTCTTTCGAGAGCTCAGGAGCTCTCTGTTATCGTAGGATGTACAGAGCTTTTTTGCTATTCCAACAACAGCCCCGAGGCAAGCGCCATATACAAAACCATAACACAAAATATATTTAAATCAGGAGGTGAGCGAAGTGTCTGGGATTTCAAACAAAGCTGACATAACTGCCATACTGGCGGCAGAAAAAGAAAAAAACACCCTTGCAGCAATTTGCACAAGCAGCTGGCATCTGCCCGTATACAAGCAAACTCTCACCTATGAGATTACCCAAATGCGAAAGGCAACCGCCCTTGAAGAATATATTATGAAAGCCGCAAGCCTTAAGCTGTCGTACAGTGTGGATGTTTCTATGCTGCCGTCTATTATGGGGCTTGATGATCTGTTTTTTGAACAGGCAATAGACACCCTTTGCCAAAAAAACATTATAGACAAGACAGCTCTCCCTATTCTTCGTTTGACTAACGAAGGAAAAGTAGCGGCAGAGCTCGGAATGCTTCCTGCCGATGCTGTCACAGAGAATATAGAATATTATATAGATCGCAAGTTTGCCGCCGTGTACGCCTCAATTTGCGAGGATTCGCAATGTGGCGTGCATCCAAAGTATGAACTCATTGACAAAACAGTGGAAAATGCAAAAAAATATATAAACCGCAAATTTCTTGTTGAAGCCGGCAAAACTGTAGGCAAGGAGATTGAAGATTCCAAAGCCGGGAAACGCATAACATCCATAGTTTCTGCCAAAACCACCGACGCGGCAAAAACTCTGTTTACCGAGATTTATCTCTACGACATGTCCAAGGGAGATATAGTGCGCAAAATATGGGATCATGCAAGGGGAGCCTTTCGCGACGACTGGGCGCATCTTATGGATGACAACGGCATTGGCATTGCTCCCGCACCAAGGCTGATACCTCCCGGCAAGCTTGCCAAAGATATACCGGCTCTTGCCGCCGCAGGCAAATCCGGCAGCGACGCGGCAAAAAAGCTTAAAATATGCCGCGGCAGCGAAAAAGACAGTCTTATGGCAAAAATTATTTCTTCCGCCTCACAGCAGATAATAGTTTCCATGCCAATGCTAACGGCCGAAGGGATTGAAAAAGCAGGTGACTCACTTGTCAAAAAGGCTCTTAGCAAGGTCAAGGTAATGTTAATATACGGTACAGCTTCAGGCAAAGATGCCAAGGAGGCTTTGGACAGTCTATGCCAAAAGGTTGCAAAGCTGACTGAGGACAATGAAGAATTTACATTTGATATTATTCAGTCAAGTGAATGCCAAGCAGCCGAAACCGTGTGTGACGGCAAGGTTTGTGCTGTTTCGGACATAGTCTGGGCAAGGTGCGAAGAGCCGTTTGCGCTGTGTGCAGATGCAGCATATTTTGTGACAGATGAAGATACTGTTAAAAATCACAGAGAGTATTGGGAGAGTGTTTGCTGCAGAAAGGCTTGATTTTTCAATAAGCGGCAAAGCCGCGTCATTCAACGTTTTCAGTGGGAGATTGAACTCCCACTGAAAAAATTAAGATGTCACCCGCCGCCTATAAAGGCGGGGGACATCTTAATTTAGTTATAAATCGGAGTGTGCTAAATTAACATCTTCAATAATCTCTATGTCTTCCATGCGATTATTATCGACATACGAAGCAAAACAGTCCACCGGACTGTTTTGCTTTACCGCTCGTGCCTCCCGGAGTTCAATTCTCTTGATAAAAAAAATTAGACATCCTTTTTGGATGTCTAATTTTTATGGAGCCGAGGAGAATTGAACTCCTGTCCGAAAATCTATTCACAGCGGGGTCTCCGAGCGCAGTTTATGTTCGGGCTTCCCCCGGCACCAAGCACATAAACAAGCTTAGCGCGTCGGTAGCTTCATCGTTCATGGGCGGCTCAAAGCTTTGCCGCCGCACGTTCACCGCGAAAATGACGCTCTTAGCTCAGATGCGGTAGTCCAAGTAAGAACGGCTGCCTTTAATTAGGCAGCGTATGCTAAATTATCGTTAGCGTTTAATTTTAATTTGGGCTGATTAAAGCGGTGCCCGCCGCTGCTCGCTCCTGCTGCTTCAAAACCCCCGTCGAACCCTGTACGGCCCCGTATAGAAATTAGCGGTCAAAAAGCAAAATACTCTCTGACCACAATTCAGCGTAGCTATTATTATAATAAATATTATGTCTTTTGTCAACTGCAATATTTGTCATTATTTCAAAAATATAGCCTCTGTGCGGTATATGGGATTCCCTTTTTCGGAAAACAGCATTTCATACTCTGTCATTACATTTCCCTCAAAATCACTTGCATGAAGGTCAAGAGTGATGTTTTTGAGTCTCATGCCATAATCGGAAAACGAATTTAGCGAAAACTCAAAAAGACCTTTGTTATCTGTCTTAAAGTGAATCTCTCCGTTTTCGCAAAGCAGCTTTTTCCAAAGTGCGAGATAATTTGCATGAGTAAGTCGCCTTTTGCGATAGCCGTTTTTGGGCCACGGATCACAAAAATTGATATATATAACCTCGCATTTTGACTTTGTATCAAACTCTGCAAGTATATTTGCATCTGCGGCAACAAGCCTTACATTTGAAAGCCCTGCATCTTTTACCTTTTCTGCCGCAAGCACAAGAACATCAAGATTTTTTTCAAACGCAATGAAGTTTATATCGGGGTTAATTATTGCGGTTTCGGTGATAAATTTGCCTTTTCCGCATCCAATTTCCATACGGAGCGGCTTGTCATCATCAAACACCGCTCCGATATCGTTTTTGTATTTCAAAATGTCCGCGATCAGAATATCGGCACAAGCCTCAAGTCTTTCTTCGCGGTGCTTTTTTCTTCTCATCCGCATAGACGTATTACCTTTGTTTCTGTATGAAATTATTCGTCTGTCTTTGAGAGCAGCTCTTTTATGGAAGTTGCAAGCCCGGCAACCCCCTGAATATCACTGGGAATAATTATTTTTGTAGCCTTGCCGTCCGCAACCTTTTCCAGCGATTCAAAGCCCTTAAGTGCTACCACAGCATCACTCGATACCGCTTCGCAAAGCTTTTTGAGACCTTCGGCAGTAGCAGTCTGCACGCTTAAAATAGCTTCGGCTTCGCCCTCTGCTTCTCTGATTCGTGATTCCTTGATAGCATCAGCCTTAAGAATAGCCGCTTCCTTTTCGCCCTCTGCCACAAGAATTGCACTTTTCTTTTCGCCCTCTGCCTTTAAAATAAGCTCACGTCTTTCGCGCTCCGCTTTCATTTGGCGCTCCATTGCGTCTCTTATCTGCTTGGGCGGAATAATATTTTTGAGCTCAACTCTGTTTACCTTGATACCCCAGGGGTCGGTAGCTTCGTCGAGAATTGCACGCATTTTGGTATTTATAGTGTCGCGTGATGTGAGTGTTTCGTCAAGCTCCAAATCACCGATAATGTTACGCAGTGTGGTAGCTGTCAGATTTTCAATTGCCGACAGCGGACGGTCAACACCATACACAAAAAGCTTTGGGTCGGTTATCTGATAAAAAATAACCGTGTCAATCTGCATGGTAACATTATCCTTGGTAATAACAGGCTGAGGCTCAAAGTCAACAACCTGCTCCTTCATCGAAACTGTTTTTACTATTCGGTCAATAAACGGAACCTTAACATGAAACCCCACATTCCAAGTTGCCTGATATGCACCGAGTCTTTCTATAATGGCGGTGTGCGCCTGGGGAATTATGCGGATATTGCGAATGATAACAATAAGCAAAATTACAGCCAGACCGATAAAAATAAATAAACCATCCATAAAATCATCTCTCCTTTAAAATTTTTAATCCGTTTCGGATAATCTATGCTTTGGCTACAACAATCTTAACACCGCTTATAGCCTTGACAATTACCTTTGTACCCTCACAATATTCGTCTCCGTTTTCAGACACGGCAGACCACTTCTTCCCAGCCACTGTCACCTCTCCGGCAAATTTGTCAGCCGTAATTGCTTCGGTCACGGTGCCAAGCTTGCCGATTACCATGTCGGCATTGGTGGCTGTCAAATTTATATTACGTTGCTTTTTTATAATGGGGCGTGCAATCAGCAATGCAATACCGCTGACAAAGAGCAACACTGCAACCTGCCATAAAAGCCCGGCTCCCAGCCCCTTTGCCGCAATTGCACCAAGTGCACCAACGGCGAACCATATAGTAATAAGATTTACGGTTGATGCTTCAATTATGAGCATTACTGCTATAAAAACAATCCACAAAACATATTCCATACTGTTCACACCCTTTTTGAAAATCTATGTTCGTATTTGCCCCGAACCAAGCACGATGTATTTGTAGGTTGTAAGCTCTTTTATGCCCATGGGGCCTCTGGCATGAAGCTTTTGCGTGCTGATGCCGATTTCTGCCCCGAGCCCAAACTCAAAGCCATCGGTAAATCGGGTAGAAGCATTTACATACACGGCGGCAGAGTCAACATTATCCAAAAAGTAGTTGGCATTGGTATAGTTTTCGGTTACAATACACTCAGAATGTCCGGTAGAATATTTTTCTATATGCTCCACAGCTTCCTGCAGAGAATCCACAATTTTAACCGATATTATTGACGCCAAAAATTCCTTGGCATAATCTTCTTCGGTTGCCTCACTGTCGCAGGAAATTTTTTGGCATGTACGCTCGCAGCCTCTGATTTCTACTCCTTTTTCCTTAAGAGCGGCATAGGTTTCCCGCCAAAACTTATCGCCCACGTTTTTGTGCACCAGAAGGCTTTCGGCGGCATTGCATACCGAGGTTCTGCTTGTTTTGGCATTGACAACAATATCCCTTGCCATATCAGGGTCTGCACTTTCGTCAACATATATGTGGCAGTTGCCCACACCGGTCTCAATAACCGGTACTGTGGAGTTTTGCACCACAGACCTAATAAGCCCGGCACCACCTCTGGGGATGAGTACATCCAAAAAACCGTTCATTTGCATAAATCTTGTGGCCGTCTCGCGTGAGGTGTCTTCCAAAAAGCATACACAATCAGGCGGCATGCCGCACTTTGAAAGAGACTGTCTCATTATATCGGAAAGTACCTTGTTGGAGCAAAACGCATCACTGCCACCTCTGAGTATAACAGCATTTGAAGCTTTGAGACAAAGCGCAGCCGTATCCACCGTTACATTGGGGCGGGATTCATATATCACACCTATCACCCCGATAGGAACTCTTTTCTGACCAACCTTTAATCCGTTGGGAAGCTCCTTCATAGAGATAACCTCTCCCACAGGGTCGGGCAGAGCCGCCACCTGACGCACGCCCTCTGCCATGGCTGCAATTCTTGATTCGGTAAGGGTAAGGCGGTCGATAATCCCGGGGGTCATGCCGTTTCCTTCGGCTTTTGTCAAATCTTTGAGATTTTCTTTGATAATTTTTTGGGTATTAGCTTCAATGTCTGATGCAATTGTTAGAAGAACATTGTTTTTGTCGTTGGTGCCCGCCGTTTTCAGCATGCGTAAAGATTTTTTGGCACTTTGGCAAAGATTTTGTAAATAGTCCATGAATCTGCCCCCCTATGACTTAAATAGTGTGCCCACGTTTTTGCCCTCGGTAATATCATATAAAATTTCGGGGTTGGCACCATTGGCTATTATCATGTCGATTCCTGCACTTGTTGCCGCCCGAGCCGCATGAATTTTAGTAATCATTCCGCCGGTACCGCGCGAGGTACCTGCGCCGCCTGCAAGAGCCTCAATACTCTCATCAATTTTATCTATGCGAGCAATCAGCTTTGCATCGGGATTTTCTCTGGGATCGGCATCATAGAGCCCGTCGATATCAGACAGAATAACCAGCAAATCTGCCTTCGCAAGGTAGGCAACCGTTGCCGAAAGGGTATCGTTATCGCCAAATTCAATCTGTTCGGTGCTAATTGTATCGTTTTCGTTTACAATTGGGACAACGCCCAGCGAAAGCAGTTTATCGATGGTTGCAACAGCGTTTTCGTTGCGCACCGGATCGCTTACCACGTCTTTAGTCAAAAGAATCTGAGCCACATTGTGATTATATTCACCAAAAAGCTTTGAATAATATCTCATAAGCTCACACTGCCCGATTGCGGCAAGTGCCTGCTTATCTCTGGTGCATGCCGGTCTTTTGGAAATACCAAGCTTGCCCATGCCTATACCAATAGCGCCGGAGCTAACCAGTATAACATTTTTTCCGCTGTTTTTGATATCGGAAAGAACTTTTACCAGCTTTTCTACACGGCGGATATTTATGCCGCCCCCACCATAGGTAAGAGTAGAGGTGCCGACCTTTACCACAATTATATTCGCATTATCTTTAGTTTCCATAGCTACAACCATTCCTTTTCAGACGCAAAACAGCATATAAAATCAGAATATAAATTGCAATATAAAATGTCAGCAACTGTTACCCTGCATTTTTGCCCTATAATTTAAGTGACTCATTTTAAAACCTCCGATTCTGTTTTGCTTCTTCACATAAAATGTTATCAGAGATTTTTATTTGAGTCAATTTGGGGGTCATTTTCCTGTCATTTGTTTTATCTTGTCATTCGCAAACCGATTGAGACATTTACAGCAAAATAAAATTTGCCAAAATACCTTCTGCATTACATGATTGCAAGAATTTGAATGCTGCATTCAAATTCATTTTTTAATTTGTTTGATTTTTATTTGCGAAGCTCGCTTCTGCACTGCTTAACCTTGTCGTTAACAGCTGCAAAATCAACTTCAACCTTTTCGAGAATTTCATCCGCAAATTTGAGAGAAGCAAGTCTGATTTCCTTGCCATCCTTCTGAGCCTTTGCAATGATTTCATTTGCGTTGGCAACTGCTTTTTTGGTAATTTCGTGCTCATCAATAAGGGCAAGAATCTTGTGCTCAACCTCTTTTATCTTGGCATCAGCCTGCTTTTGTGCATCAGAAATAATTCTCTTGCTGTCTTCCGCTATAGATTTTGCCACTCTCAGCTCATCGGGAAGCTGGATGCTGATGTCGTTGATAAGAGACATAACCTGCTCTTTATTGATAAGAGTTTTCTTTGCAAAGGGAACTTCAAACCCTTTATCGATTATATCCTCAAGTTCACTCAAAAGTTCTATTACATCCATTTTATGTATCCTCCTCATTGTTTTTTCTTGATTTCACTGTTGATTTCTTCGATCATAAAGTTTGGAACCAATCCATCGAGACTGCCTCCAAGATGTGCTATTTCCTTAACAATGCTCGATGACAAATAAGAATATTTGTTATTGGTCATAAGAAACATTGTTTCGATGTTGGGGCTTAGCTTTCTGTTGGTAAGAGCCATCTGAAACTCATATTCAAAGTCAGACATGGCTCTGAGGCCTTTGATTATTACATTCGCACCAATCTCATTTGCATAATTCACCAAAAGACCCGAAAAGCTGGCTATTTCAACATTGGGAATATCTGCCGTTGATCTCTTTAGCCAGTCTATCTTTTGTTCGAGCGAAAAATGCGGTTTTTTTGCACTGTTGGTGAGAATTGCCACATATACCTTATCAAAAATCCCTGATGCTCGTTTAATTATGTCCAAATGCCCGTTGGTAACGGGATCAAAACTGCCCGGGTATACAGCTGTTGTCTTCATTGTGCCTCCAGAATATTTATACAAACTCTACCATATCTTTTATCTTTTATGAGCTTGTAGTTTTGTATATCTAAGGGAGCCTTGCTGTCAAACTCTGCCACAATCACACCGTTTTTGCCAAGAAGCGCCCCATCACGTATAAGGGTAAGTGCTTCATCCATAAATCCGGCATCATAGGGCGGATCCAAAAAAATAATGTCAAATTTCAGGCCCTTGTCTGCACAAAAAGCAAGCGCAGCTTTGAAATCAGCTTTCAAAACCTTGGACCTTTCTTTCATGCGTGCCTTCGCAATATTGTTTTTGACAATTGCGACCGACTTTATACTTTTGTCGGCAAAAACGCAGCTGCAAGCTCCACGGCTCAGGGCTTCAATTCCCAAAGCACCGCTGCCTGCAAAAAGGTCGAGCACATCGGAGTCTCCGACGCGGTCAAACAGCATACTGAAAATTGCTTCTTTTACATTGTCCAGTGTGGGACGCGTGTCCTGACCGTCGGGACTGTCAAGCCTAAGTCCTCTTGCTGAACCTGAAATTACTCTCAAAGCATAACTCTCCTATATAAAATATACTTGTACTTATTATATAATTTCTTGGCTTTGTTGTCAATAGAAATTTGTTATTTTTCATTTTTTGTTCATATTTCAGAATATTTATGCCGTAAAACTTCAAAAAAAGCCGACAGTTTTCCCGTCGGCTTTTGGATAGGCAATTATTTAATTGATTTTCTGGTTGAAAATGTGATAAAGTCTTTTACATCACCGTCAACAGTAAAGGCAAGGAAGTAGGTTGCTTGTCCAGAATCATAATCAGCAACATCTATGGATTCAACAGCAGCCCAGTCACCCGGAATAATATTAATCTTGCTACTTGTTCTGTTGTAGTAAGTATAGGAATTTACCTCATTCGAAACAATTAATTCACACTCCCCGGTAGCTACACCATTGCCTACAGCATCAACAATTTCAGCATTGATTATCTTATATCCGTCATTAAAAGTCCAACTTTTTATATAACCACCAATCAATCCGTTTTTACCACATTCCACATATTGACTTAATGCTGCATTGTTAAGATAGTATGCAGGTGAATCAGCAGATGTCGCACTGTTTGCAGTTGCTAAAATTGTGTATTCTTCTGCAACACCTTCTCCGTTGTCGTCATACATCATTATTGTTCCAAGTTCTATAGCACCAAATAAATTTTCATAAATACCTCTTGTATCTTCGCCCTTTGGCATTGAAACGTCTTGATCATCCACAATGATAATTGTTTTGGGTTCAGAGCTTCCATCGGTACAATATGTAATCTCCTTGGCATACGCGTCTTCTTCATAAACTATATCCCAAATTTCTGTGGTGAAGGCAATATTATTTGAATAATAGAGTCTCGGCTTTGCGCTGGTTATTATCACACAATCATACTTGCCATATTCATTTTGTACCGTATAGCAACTATATTCACATCCGTCTACAAGCCAATCGATTGTATGTGCTTTTACATTGGACATTGAACTCTGAGATATATCAAATATCGTAGTGTTATCCTCGAGAATATTTCCAAGCTTTTGAGAAGCATATTTGTATTCAAACTTTCCTTCCATTGAAGATACAGAAGCAGAATTGATTTCTTTGATTAATCCTTTGCTGTCAAGCTTGTATGTGATAACTCTGTCTGCAACCTGAGCTTTAAAGTCTACGCCTTCGAGGTCAGAGAGAATACCGGCATTGTCAGCATCTTCTTTATATGTTACATCATCAATCTTAAAGTTGTCTCTTACAGTGTAGATAACGATTTCGTTATTCTTTGTAAGAAGTTTTACCTGCCAAGCACATGAGAAGCCTGTGCAGTTAAGACCTGTTTCAAGAATGTATGCATAGTTGCCGGCGTCCTTTTCATAATCAAATATCTTACCGGTCTTTGTAAGGTAGAATGTGCCTTCGTCACCAACACAAATTGGTGTGAGAACACAATATTCATAATTATCTATACATACTGCATTGTTGCTTACTTTGTTTACTACGCCCTTTACATTGTTTTCGCCAAGATTGACAAGTTCAATCCACGAAGCTGAGTTGGCGTTTACTATACCTTTATTGGTATCTGATATATAAGCAATTACATCTCCTATGTTAAAATCAGCGAGTTCTATATTTTCACCAGATTTATTTGTGATTGAAATGTTAAGATTTTCATCATCAAAATCAAAAGCATAAGAATTGTAAACCCCTTCAAAAGTACCCTTTTCGATATCAAGAACAGATACCCTATCATATGAGTATTCTTTGGCAATAACAATATCATATGCAGTGTCGCCGCTATTTTCTATAAGTGTAATTTCAATATCGACTCCTTCTTTAAGTCCTCCTACGTTTTTTATTATATCATCAATAGAATTTACCACTACATAGTTGTAATAAAATTCTGCATTATCACTTAACATGTATTTTGAAGTTTTATATGAGCCAGCAACGGGATAATATACAATCTCTGAATCGGTCGTATCTTCATCTATATCGTCAATATTAAGCTTTTTTACGTCACTGATTGATTCAATATCAACAATTTGATAGCTATTTGTCCCTGCCGGTTCCAGAAATACATTTACCGCCATACCAAAATATCCGGATGCATTCAAATTGTTTGCTACACTTATATTAACCGTATCCCCTTCATAAGCTGACCAGTCTTCGTTATCACAGGCATCATCAATTCTGAAAATAATTTCATCTACATTGCAATTCATGTTATTGTATTTAATGATGTTTGTACCAACAACAGCACCAACAAGTTTTATTTTTCCTAAAACCTTTTCAAGAGATTTACAAAGTGGCTTGACTCCTGTTTGTGTATCAAAGAAAAAAATCTTTAGAATATCAGAAGATTGTATATTTTGGTCTGATATACGTATTGTAAGACTTTCAGCCAGGTCAGCCTGAATATTATATTTATTAACTCTTTTCATATATCCCTCTATGGAATATACTCCGGCATACATAACACAGTCTTCGTTGAGATTTTCAAATGCGATTTGAGCTCTTATTGATGTTCCATCATATGTACAGCTGTTTAGATAAGCTGTTACACCATTGGAATCTGCTGAATGAACAGTTACAATCCCGGTATTTTCAAGTGTAAAAAACATGCATAAGCATAAAACTATTGATAACAATTTCTTTTTCATAAAAAAATCCTTTCTGCAAAAATTTTACTCCGCAATTTTTATTTGCCGAAATTGATAACCTACCCCCTACATATTTATTTGCAATTAAAAATGCGTCAACCGAAGCTGACGCCAAAAACGCAAACTCCGGATTTTGCGAAACCAATTTATACAGCGTGAGATATGTGACACACTCATAAATGGAATTTGCATTTTTATCAAATTCAGAAATAAGTGTACACACAAATAAGCATATTTATCCTAAAATGACAAATATACCTCAACGCTGATTGCATATTAAATTGGTTTCGCATTGCTATAATACCACATATTTTATTTTTTATCAATACATTTCAATACATTTATATAAAAGATTGTCAATTCCCCTTGCCCAATCAGTAATTTTATGGTAAAATATGTTATATTGCTATGGATTGTGAGAGGAACTTTTTTATGGAATGGACAAAGGTAAGTATATATACAACCGCCGCCGGAATCGATTTTGTGTGCGATATGCTCTCAGAGCTCGGCATAGACGGTGTGGAAATTGAAGACGAGCAGGATTTCAAGGATTTTTTGAAAGAAAATCATAAATACTGGGATTATGTTGACGATGACCTGCTCAAAGAAAAGGAAAAAGAAACCAGGGTAAACATATATCTTGAAACGAACAATGAGCTGCCCGATAAGCTATTGTCTCTTAAATCAGCCCTTGCAGAGCTTGCCGAAAAAGACATTTCAAACGAATGGGGCAGACTCGAAATCGACACAGAGGGAATAAATGAAGAAGACTGGGCAAACAACTGGAAACAATATTTTCACCCGATGGAGGTGGGAAAAAAAATCCTCATTCAGCCGGAGTGGGAGCCGCAGAGCGGCAAAACCGACCGTATTGTGTTTACGGTAAATCCGGGTATGACATTTGGCACCGGAACCCACCATACAACCAAGCTTTGTATTGAAGAGCTTGAAAAGACAGTTACCGCCGAGACTGAGCTTCTCGATATCGGCTGCGGAAGCGGAATACTTTCGATAATTTCTCTGCTTTTGGGCGCAAAGGAAGCTTGGGCACTGGATATTGATCCCGCGTGTGAACATGTTGCCCTTGACAATGC
Source organism: Clostridia bacterium (assembly GCA_016293435.1). GTDB lineage: Bacteria > Bacillota > Clostridia > UMGS1810 > UMGS1810 > RGIG1828. The sequence goes on along the minus strand of JAEDEG010000014.1, from coordinate 4,025 downwards.
TGTTCTGAACGGTGTAGACATTTCAAAATATCACATATATTCCGGCGATATAATAACCGACAAGACTCTTTTTGACAAGCTTGCGGTACGCAAATATAACGTTATTGCTGCAAACATTGTGGCAGATGTAATAATTGCGCTTTTACCCACAGTCAAAAAGCTGATTGCGCCCGGCGGCACCTTTGTGTGTTCCGGGATTATAGATGACAGACTCAACGATGTGCTTACCGCCATGGAAAGCGAAAGCATGGCTCCCGTCTCGATGAGCAAGGCCGGCGGATGGGTTGCAATGAGTATACAATTTTAATTTATACAAAAAACACTTGACTAAACCTATATAATATTGTTATAATAGGTTATTGTGAGGTGAACTGTGTGCATAGATTTTTTGTAGACGTGTCAACAGACGGAATAGATGAAATATGCATCACGGGTGATGATGTAGCACATATTGTCAAAGTGCTTCGCCTTAAGGAGGATGACGAAATTACCGTTTGTGACTCTGACGGCAGAGACTGCGTATGCTCTATTTCGTCAGTCTCTAAAAATGAGGTCAAGGCATGGATTTTGCGCCGCGAGGATGCAGGCACCGAACCTCCCGTAAAAATTACCCTCTATCAGGGCGTTGCCAAAGGGGACAAGCTCGAAACCGTTGTGCAAAAAAGTGTGGAGCTCGGTGCAGTGAAAATTGTTCCCGTTGCAATGAAACGCAGTGTAACACAGATTAAAGACCCACAAAAAAAGCAGCTCCGTATGCAAAAGATTGCTCAGGAAGCAGCAAAGCAATGCAGACGGGCAATAATCCCTCAGGTAGACGAAGTTTTAAGCTTTGCCAAAGCTATGGAAACCATTAAAGGCTTTGATCTCAAGCTTCTGCCTTATGAGGATGAAAAAACACAGAGTATAAAAACAGTGCTCAAAAACAATACAAGAGCAAAAAATATTTGTATTTTTATTGGTCCGGAGGGCGGCTTTGCCCCCGAGGAAATCAGCCTTGCCAGAGAGCACGGGCTTGAGACGGTCTCAATGGGACCGCGCATACTTCGCACCGAAACAGCTCCGCTTGCTGCAATTACCGCAGTGATGTATGAGCTGGGAGACTGGTAATGCAGGATTTATACAATACAAATTATAAAAACACTAAGCAGCATATTTTGTTTTGCTGCCGGAATTGGAGCCAAAAATGAAAAAGAATAAAAAGAAATTATTTAATCGAGAAAACAAAGAAAAGATATACACCAAAGCACGGGCACTTGAAAGAGAGTCAAACATCACTCTCATATCAACCTCTGTTGCCATAGTATCATTTTTCCTTTTGATATATGTGCACAATTCGATTACAACCAACTATGTAGCGGCAACACAGTTTCTGTCTGTGATAGAGGTTATTCTTTTGCTTGCTTCGGTTGTATGTGCCGCAGTTGCAATTTGGAAAAAGAAAAGCTTTTTGTGGGAGTATGCAATCTTTGGAATAGTTCTCACCATAGCTTATTATCTGCTCGAAAACGGTGCTGCAGGCATACCCGGTCTTGTTAAAGACACCGGCGACACCTTCACTGTTACCCCGCTCGCAATGAAGCTTTCGGCTATTCTAACCTCAAAGCACATAATATACTTCCTCTGGGCAGTAAATGTTTTGTATTGTATTTATGCAATTGTTATTCATTCACTCAAGTATTCTAAAATCAAAAAAGGCAATAATTGATCATGAGAATTGTTATTCAGAGAGTAAAAAAATCCTCCGTAAGTGTAGAGGGGGAGATAATAGGCTCAATCGGTCAGGGCTTTACGGCGCTTGTGGGCTTTTGTGAAGAAGATACAAAAGAGCTTCTGGCTCCTATGGCAGACAAAATGATTAATCTGCGTATATTTACAGACAGCGAAGACAAAATGAATTTGTCGCTTTCAGATGTAGGCGGTGAGCTTTTGATTATATCGCAGTTTACACTGTATGCCGACTGCCGTAAGGGCAGACGCCCATCGTTTAATCTTGCAAAGGGCGGCAATGAGGCAGAGGCTCTTTATAACGAATTTGTTCAAATCTGCACCGAAAAGCTCGGAAAAGAAGTTCAAACGGGCAGTTTTGGTGCTGATATGCAGGTGGAAATATTAAACGACGGTCCGGTAACAATAATTCTTGATTCAAAAGAAATTGTAAAATAAACGTGTATACATCGCAAGGATTTTTGCTTTGCAGTGCTTAGGTATCTGCTTTTCTTAAGATTGTGACCAATTTTTTTGATAATTTCAAAAAAAGATGTTGACATTTTGGCAAAGATGTGATACAATATCATTTGTTCTGAAATGACACACATGGAGAGGTGTCCGAGTGGTTTAAGGAGCTAGTCTTGAAAACTAGTGATGCGAAAGCACCCAGAGTTCGAATCTCTGCCTCTCCGTTTTTATCTTTAATATTTAATCTTGGCATTATTAACTGAAACAGCAAATATTGCATTTGGTACGGAGAAGTACTCAAGAGGCTGAAGAGGCGCCCCTGCTAAGGGTGTAGGTCGGGCAACCGGCGCGAGAGTTCAAATCTCTCCTTCTCCGCCACCATTAAGCAAGTCATTTTTATGACTTGCTTTTTTACTGTCTGCATCTTCTGTTTTAAGGTCTTTCAAGTATTCCAAAGTACCTTTTGGAGCATAACCATTTAATTTAAGGTATATTGTAATAGCAAGCATTGTTTTATTAAAACCTTTGTCATTTATGCTTTTTATTTCTTCTTTCAACTCATACTCAGTTTGCATATATGACTTATTATCACTCATAAAACACCACCTAAAAGATAAACTGTACTTTATAAGTGTATAAAATACAGTTTATATAGTTAATTTCTTAAAATGCTTGTTATTGCTTATCTTACAAACAATTTTTATATTTTGTTTATTCTCTCTCTTGTATTAAAGTACATCTGCTATATCTATAAAATCACTCTTAAAAACAAAACAAATTTCATTAAGTGATTTACATTCTGTAATTACATATTCAATGTTAAATATTCTGAAATATGTTTGAAAAAATGCATATATTTCAGGGTTCCAATCTTTAATCTTCAAAATATTATCTTGAAAATAAACATTTGTATTATAAACTGCATCTGCATAATCAACAAGATAGTCAACAAGTCTGTATTGATTAACCATCATAAAACCTTTTGCATTTTCAACAATGCCTTTTTCAATAAGATTGTTAATAACATAAGAAATATTTGGTTGTTTGCACCCTATGGCATTTGACATTTCTTTTTGATTAAAATAAAAAGTTTTGTTGTTTAACATTGCTAATGTTAAAATCTCACTACTGTTAATGAAAAATGTTCCCATTTTCCACCTCCTTATAAAAATATTTATTCAGAGTTTATATGAATATAAATCTCTTTATATTAAGGTTTTAACATCATATTTGCAGTACGTCAAATTATAAGCAACAAAAAAGCAACCTATTTTTCAAGGTTGCTTTGTATGTATTATTTTGATACAGAAATACCTATTATTAAAAATACTCTGTATAGTTCTTCCTTTAATTCTTCTGATACAGTGTCAGTGTTTTTAATTATATTATATGCATTTGTATATTTTACCTGGTCCCCCATAGATATGCTCGTTGTTAAAGGGGTTTTTAAAGCGTAATCTGCCAATTTCTTTAATACTTGTATATACCTTGAAACAGTTTCATTGTTTGGTGAAAGCATCATTTGTTGGAAAGCAATTTTTTCTTCTTGACCTATAGAAAAAATGTTGCCGGTTCTCTTAAAAGATTTAAATATTGTTTTATAAAATATTTTATAAAATATAAAATAAAACAAAAAAACACATATCCCAAAACCAAAAACATTTAATAAAAGTTCAACCATAAAATATTCACTCCATATCCTAAAACAAATTAACTTACTAACATTGAGTGTATATTCAATTATACCATATTTTAATTTGAAAGTCAATAGTTTATAATAATACTATATAATATTTATGAATTGCAATATAAAATGTCCACAAATATTAAGCGACTTTTAATTGACCTTT
>JAEDEG010000013.1 GCA_016293435.1 Clostridia bacterium | reverse complement strand
TCACCCGCCGCCTATAGAGGCGGGTGACATCTTAATTTAGTTATATCTGATTCTTTCAAAGTCCCGGAATACGTCCACATAACAATTTTTGTTTATCGAACTATTTCAATAATACCCTTAGGACATTCCTTGGCACAAATGCCGCATCCCACACACTTATCATAATCTACCTTGGCAAGGTTATCAACAACATTAATTGCTTGCTTAGGACACTTCTTTTCGCATATCTTACATCCTATGCATCCTGCACTGCAGTAGTTTTTAACCACTGCGCCTTTATCCTTGGATGCACATTTTACAATTGCAGTTTTTTTGTCACTTATAATCTGGATGAGATTTTTAGGGCATGTGCTGGCGCATCTTCCGCAGCCTATGCATTTTTCTTTGGATATGGTTGCAATTTGGTCAACTATTGTTATCGCATTTTCAGGGCAAACCTTAACACAGCTGCCAAGTCCCATACAGCCAAATTCGCAGTTTTTGGGACCTGTACCAAGCTGTGAAGCAGTGTAGCAATCGTCAATGCCATATATTTCACATTTGTTTGCACATTTGTCACAGCTTCCGTTACAGCCTACAATTGCTGTCTTTTTAACGACATGACCCACTTCAACACCCATTATGGAGGCTATTTTTTCAGCCTTGTCAGAGGTCATAAGATTACATTTTGTTATTCTTGCCCCGTTTTCTACAATTGCCTGAGCAAAAGCACTGCATCCTGCATATCCGCATCCGCCGCAGTTTGCTCCGGGCAAAGTTTCTGCAATTTCATCTATTCTTTCATCTTTTTTTACTGCAAATACTATTGAGGCTATTGCAAGCACAGCACCGAAGAAAAGACCGATTGCACCTATTGCAAGTGCGGGATATAATATTTGTTCTATCATGACTGTACCTCCCTAAAACGATAAGCCCTGGAATCCTAAAAACGCCATTGCAATAAGACCCGCTGTAATGAGCGCAATCGGAAATCCCTGCAGATACTTAGGTATTGAAGATGTTTCAAGTCTTTCTCTCACACCGGCAAAAAGAAAAATTGCCAATGTGAAGCCCATAGCCGACCAAAAAGAAAAACTGAGAGTTTGAAACAGATTGTATTGACGCTGTACATTAATCAATGTAACACCGAGTACGGCACAGTTGGTAGTAATAAGGGGCAAGTAAATACCAAGAGCATTGTATAGTGTCGGCACAGCTTTTGCTACAAACATTTCAACAAACTGAACTAAGGCAGCAATAAGAAGTATAAAGCTTATTGTCTGCAGATACTCAACGCCTAAAGGAATTAATATGTAATTCTGAACCAACCATGTTAAAAGTGATGCAAGCACCATTACAAATGTAACGGCAATCCCCATTCCTAAAGCTGTGTTTGTCTTTTTGGAAACACCCAAAAAAGGGCATATACCATAAAACTTAACAAGCACAAAATTTTCGATAAGCACTCCGAGAACCGCAAGTGAAAAAAACTCCTTTAAATAACTCATTTTTTTGCAGCTCCCTTCTTATCTTTCATCATATTGTATATTGCAAGTATCGTTCCCAATGCCAAAAATGCACCCGGGGGAAGTATAAATATTAATGCAGGCTGGAATTCTTGACCAAACAACTGAATCCCAAGGATGGAACCTGCTCCGAGTATCTCTCTTACGGCTGCCAGAACAGAAAGACCCAACGTAAACCCAAGCCCCATGCCCAAACCGTCCATCATCGATGGAAGGGGCTTATTTTTGGATGCAAAGCTTTCGGCTCTTGCAAGTATTATACAGTTAACAGTGATTAATGGGATAAAGAGTCCCAGTGCATCGGATATTGCCGGTAAATATGCCTTTAAAAGCATTTCTATTATACTTACAAACGCCGCAATTACAACAATATATGACGCAATTCTGATTTTATTTGGAATAAATTTTCTCAGCAGTGAAATTACGAGATTTGAGAATATAAGTACAAATGTTGCTGATAACCCCATTCCAATAGCGTTTATAAGTGATGTTGTAACAGCCAGAGTAGGACACATTCCCAAAAGCTGAATAAATGTAGGATTTTCTGTTATCAAACCGTTTGTTAATACTTTAATGTTACTGTTTTTTTTCACGTTATTCAGCCTCCTTAATCAATATTTTCGCAATTTCAAGGGCATTATTTGCGCCTTGAGTTACTGCATCAGAAGTAATTGTTGCCCCACTTATGGCAGCGATTTCGTTTTCGGAAGGATTGCTTACGTTTTTCTTAACGGTAAGTTCGCCCTTTTTTCCCTGCGCAAACTGTCCGTAAAATTCTTTTTCCTGAGCTTTTGCTCCAAGACCCGGAGTCTCTGCCATGCTGATAATTTTTATTCCGGTATAGTTGATATTTTCATCAATACCAACAATCATATCAATATCTCCGCCAAATCCGTCAGGAGAAACATCGATGCAATATCCTGCAAATTTGCCATCCTTTGAAGCTTTGTATGCTCCAATAAGGTTATATTTTTCAAATCTCGCTTTTTGCTCATCAGTCAAATCAACAGCTTCAAATTTTGCACCGGATATTACCGCCTGCTTTGCTTCTTCTGCTGTTTTTTTATTCAATTCCTCTATTGTGCCTTTGGTAACATAGTTGCAAAGTGTTAAAAGCAAGGTTGCAATAAAAGTTATAGCAAAAAGAATAGATGAGAGCTTTACAATGAATATTTTATTATTTGATTTATCCATTGTTTTTCACCGCCTTACCAAATAATCTGGGTTTAGCATGCTTATCAAGAAGTGGAGTGATAATATTCATAATTAATATAGAATATGTCACACCCTCGGGATATCCGCCAAATCCTCTGATAACAGCTGTAATAAGTCCCGCACCGAATGCATATATAAACTGACCTCGCTTGCTTACGGGGCTTGTAGCATAATCTGTTGCCATAAAAAATGCCGCAAGCATAACACCACCGCTCAAAATATGGAACATAAATCCATAATCTGTAAACAGCATGCCGAATATTCCGACACAAACAAGGTATGTAACGGGAATAATTAAATTTATAATTCCTCTTATAAGCAAATAAATGGCACCGATTATAATAAGAAATGCGGAAACCTCGCCGATGCATCCTCCCGTATATCCAAAAAACAAATCCCAGTTTGATGCAATCTCGCCTCCGTGCTTGATTACATTCAACGGTGTTGCACCGGAAACGGCAGCTACATGTTCACCTGCAAACAAACCTGCATAATCCAAAGGTGCTTTGAAGGTTGTAAGAGCCACCGGCCAGCATGCAAGCAAAAATGCACGGGCAGCCAAAGCCGGATTAACAAAATTTTGACCTATCCCGCCATAGAAACATTTTACAACAATTATTGCAAATGCATCGCCTGCTGCAACCATATAAATGGGAGTTTCTGCGGGTAGACAGAATGCAAGCAGAACACCTGTAACAATAGCACTCAAATCGGTTGTGGTATTTTCTTTTTTTGTAGCTTTATCCCATATGTATTCAAAAAGCACGCAAAATGCTGCAGAAGATAAGACTGTAACAAGCGCATTTAATCCAAAGAAATATATTCCCCCCAAAAATGCAGGGATTAATGCTATTATGACATCTCTCATTATATTTCTTATATTCTGATTACCGTGAATGTGCGGAGCATAAGACACAATCAAATTATCCATTTTCTACACCTCATTTCTTTCGTGATGCCGCAATTTTTCTTTTTGCAAGCTTTATACGTTGAGTTATGTGATTTCCACATGGGCATGTATAAGAACACACACCGCATTCTATACAATCCATAACGTTATATTTAATACAGGTTTCCATATCATCATACTTAGCATAAGCATTGATCTGAACCGGCATCAAGCCCATAGGACAATTTGTTACGCATTTGCCGCATCTGGTGCATGGGGCTTCAGGATTCAAGTTAATTTCTTCGGCAGTTAATGCGAGCAATGCAGAAGTTCCTTTTATTGAAGGAACATTTAGCGAATGTTGAGCTATACCCATCATAGGACCACCCATGAGCACTTTTTTTGTGATTTCTTCGTTTAATTCGGCAGCTTTCAATATATCATCAAAGCATGTTCCCAAGCGTACTCTGTAGTTACCTCGTTTTTTTACACCCAAACCGGATACTGTAACAATTCTGCTGAAAACCGGCTGTCTAAAATGAATGGCATTATATACTGCTGTGCAGGTATCAATATTGTCAACAACAACACCCACATCTGCCGGAAGCTTTCCACTCGGAACTTCTCTCCCGGTAATGGCTTTTATCAAATGCTTTTCGCTGCCTTGAGGATACTTCGTTTTCAATGGGCATACTTCAATACCGTCATAATTATTGGTTATTTGACTCATTATTTCAATAGCTTTCGGTTTGTTGTTTTCAATTCCGATGTATGCTTTTTTTACACCCAAAATATCCATTATTTCTTTTAAACCGTCAAATACAAGCATTGGTGATTCCAGCATCACTCTGTAGTCTGATGTTAAATACGGTTCACATTCGGCACCGTTTATAATGCAGCAGTCAATTTTTTTGTCTGCAGGAGGATTTAGCTTTATGTGAGTAGGGAAGGTTGCCCCGCCAAGACCGACTACACCGGCATTTTTAACAAGCTCAATTTTTTGAGCTTTTGTAAGCTTATGGATATCATCATATTTTTTGATAGTATCAACCTTTTCGTCTGCAAAGTCGTTTTCTATCACAACAGAAAGTACATTTGTGCCATTGGGATGAAGTCTTTTTTCGATTGCAACAACAGTTCCCGAAACAGTAGAGTGAATAGGTGATGATACAAATGCATCGCTGTTGCCTATTACCTGACCCATCAGTACACGTTCGCCTACAGACACGGTCGGAGTGCATGGTGCGCCAATGTGTTGCGACATTGGAAATATCATTATTTTAGATGGAGTCAAATCCGAAATTGGTATGTTTTCTGTTTCAGCTTTATGATCATTCGGATGAAGACCGCCTTTGAATGTTAATAATTTCAATTTTTGTTCCCCCTTTATTATTTATGCTCGTTTAGCAGCTTATTTTTTATTTCCCATAATTTTGGGGAGAGGTCAACATAGTAGTCGTGCGGATTTTCAAATCTTTTTACTTCATCCCAAAGAGTTTCAATCTGTTCGGAACAATACTGTTTTATAGATTCAATTCCGGGAGAATTATATACGCATTTTCCTTTGTCAAATATTTTAACAAGCAAATCCCTTGCATAGTATTCTGTTACAATTTTTCTTTTCCAGGTATGTTCCGGGTCAAAAATTTCATAATCTTCTCCGCCGGGGGTTTTTTCATCAGCAAGCATAAGAACATCTGCAATTGCTTTGTTATTATCTTTTGAATAAAGTCGAACCACCTTTTTGCTGCAGGGTGTTGTAATTTTTTCAACGTTTTCCGAAAGCTTGATTTTAGGTATTTCTTTTCCGTTTTCAAACACTGACGCAAGCTTATACACTCCGCCAAAAACAGGCTCAGATTTTGATGTAATCAATCTTTCTCCCACACCGAAAGAATCTATTTCGGCGCCCTGAGTGATCAGATCCCGTATTATATATTCATCAAGAGAGTTGCTGATTACAATTTTAATATTCTCCAGCCCGGCATTATCAAGCTCTTTTCTTACCTTCTTACTCAGGTAAGTAATATCACCGCTGTCGATTCTTACTCCACCGTTCAAATGACCGTTTGGTATCAGGTATTCTTTAAATACTCTAATAGCATTAGGCAAGCCGGATTTTAGCACATTGTATGTGTCTATCAGCAAAGTACAGTTATCGGGATATGTTTTTGCATATGCCATAAAAGCGTCATATTCTGTAGGAAACATCTGTATCCAGCTATGAGCCATTGTGCCCAGTGCGGGAGTTTTGTACATTATATCGGATATTGTACATGCAGTACCTGCACAACCGGCTATATAAGCGGCTCTTGCCCCGTTGATAGCTCCGTGTGGTCCTTGAGCACGCCTCGACCCGAATTCCATAACTGCACGTCCTTTTGCTGCACGTACAATTCTGTTGGTTTTTGTACCGATAAGACTCTGATGATTTATTGTCAGGAGCACCATTGTTTCAATAAACTGAACCTCAATAGCCGGTCCGATTACCTTAACAATTGGCTCATGCGGAAATATTGGCGTTCCTTCTTCAATTGCCCATACATCTGATGTAAACTTAAAATCTGCAAGATAGTTCAAAAAGTTTTCGCTAAATAGCTTTTTGCTTCGAAGAAATTCTATATCTTCCTGATCAAATTTTAAGTTTTTTATATATTCGATCAGCTGCTCAAGGCCGAGCATAATTGCAAATCCGCCATTGTCAGGAACTTTTCTGAAGAACATATCAAAGCATGCAATACGGTCTTTCATATTGTGTTCAAAATAACCGTTTGCCATGGTGATTTCGTAAAAATCAGTCAGCATGGTAAGGTTAAATTCATTCTTCATTTGTTACCACTCCTAATCAAAAATGAAAATTAGCGAGGTATACACCTCGCTAATTTTTTAACAATCTTTGTTGTTTTCCAATGCATCTTCTAACCAAAATGCACCGATATCAAGCGCACGATATATACCTTCACGCTCAGCCTTTTTTACCATTTTAACACCCTGCATAAGTGACACTACAACATATGTGGCAAGCTCTAAATCCTTTTTGTTTGAAGTTTCAAGAATACGAATGTGGATATAATAAGGGTCATTTATATCTCCGTAGATAACCTCATTTCCTCTTTTGACCAATGGTCTTCCATTGTATATAAGGGCAGTTTGTTCTTTCTTTTTTGCCAAAACATATCACCTCTGAATCAATAGTAATTATATTCTAACACATAAATTCGATTCTGTAAAGGCATAATACAAATAAAGTTTAAATAAATTTTGGATAAAGCGGTGTTAAAAATTGCTAATTTCTTTGGTTCGTACTCTAATTTTATATGCTTTAGTTGTAGTTTCGCTTAGAATAATGGGTAAAAGACAAATTGGTGAGCTTCAACCGTCTGAGCTTGTTGTTGCAATAATGATATCCGACCTTGCAACTGTTCCGATGAGCGAAAGTGCAATTCCATTGCTCTATGGTATTATTCCTATACTGATTCTTGTGTTTTGTGAAATACTTTTGTCGTATATTTGCATGAAATCACAAAAAGTCAGAAGTACAGTTACCGGAAGACCGGCCTATATCATCAACAATGGTGTCATAAACCAAAAAGAAATGAAAAAGGCCAGATATAGTTTATCCGATTTACTTGAAGAACTTCGCATGCTTAATGTGTTTGATATATCCAATGTGCTTTATGCCTTGCTTGAAACAAACGGTAAAATATCTGTAGTTACAAAAGACACAGCAGACGATATTGGATATGTGCTTGTTTGCGATGGAAAAATACAAGAGGTCACGCTTTATAATTCGCCGTTTGATAAAAACGATGTAAATAAGTTCATTGGAAGCTATAGATTAGATGATATTTTTCTTTTGTCTGTCAATTCCGATAAAAACATCTATATATCACTAAAGGAGTGATTTTCAGTGAGAACATGGATAACTATATTTGTTATAACTGCATTGATTGTTACGATAGCTGTCGGAGAAAAAATATATGTCAGTAAATTCAGTAATGAAATGGAAAAAATACTTTTTCAATCCAAAAGTAAGATCGTAAATAAAGAGAATATTGAAAGCGAGATTGAAAAGCTTTATGATTTATGGAATAAAAGTAAGACAACGATTTTTTCTTTTACAAATCACAATCTTTATTCAACGATTGATGAACTGTTGATCAAATTAAAATACTACAGCTCTTATTCGGATTATGATAACCTATATATGCAGATTATGCTTTTTGAAATAGAAAAAGATAAACTGAGAGAAACTTTAGAGTTCAACTTCGGAAATATATTTTAAAATATTAAAATAAAATGTTGAAATAAATTCCAAAATGTGTTAATATATTTATAATGCTTGTTAGAATTGGAGTACATCAGATGAAAATAATGGGTATTGATTATGGAGACTCAAGAGTAGGAATAGCATTGAGTGACATTTTAAAAATTAGTTCTCATGGGTATAAAACACTTCCCAACAAGGTTTATTCAAAGCTTCTTGATTCAATCGTTGATATTGCCAACGAAAATGACGTAGGCGAAATAGTAATCGGAATGCCAAAAAATATGAATGGAACTCTCGGTATAAGAGCAGAGGTTACAAAAATCTTTGCCAATGATTTGCAAAAAAAACTTCCGAGTATGGTTATATCATTTCATGATGAGCGTCTCACTACTGTTGAGGCTTCTTCTTTTTTGAATGCAACCAACACCCGAGGGAAGAATCGTAAAAATATTATCGATACCGTCTCAGCTGAAATTATACTCCAAAGTTATCTTGACAGCAAAGTGAATAAATCAAAAGGAGAATTTTGAATATGGAAGAAACAAACATACTTACATTTTATGATGAAAACGACGAAGCAATTGAACTTGAAATTGTAGATTCATTTGAGCTTTCCGAAAAAAAATACGTTGCTCTTGCAACTCCTGAGGATGCAGAAAATGAAGATGACGAGTCGGAAGTGTTTATTATGCGTATCGAAAGTGAATCTTCGGGAGAAGATATTTTTGTATATATCGAAGATGAAGACGAACTTGATGCTGCTTTTGATATGTTTAAAGACAGATGCAGAGAAGAATTTGATATTATAGATTAAAAATAAAAATTTCTATTGATTTTTTGCTTATAATGTGTTATCATTTATAAGACAAATCCCTGCGGTGTGCGTGAAATGAATTTTATTTTAACCGATATTTTTAGAAAGGAATCCTATCTCTGGCTGTGGCTGTAGACCATGCATAGACAAGGGAACATTTAAGCAGTCAGGCGGAGTCCACCTGCTCGGCAGGTTAAAAATATGTTCAAATAACGGCTCGGCGGGGTGTCTACGTATATAAAAAGCCAAACACATAGTTTGGCTTTTTTACATATCCGGCGGATAAAAAAGCTAATAAGGGTGGTATTGTATGTTTAATGCAAATTTTGAGTTTTTCAAAGGTATGATAAAAGGTAAAAAAGTTGCAGTTCTGGGGCTTGGAATAAGCAATGTTCCCGCAATCGAATTTTTATCCGGTTTAGGCGCAGTTGTCTGTGGATGTGACAGACGAACCGAGGATAAATTTGACAGTAAAATATTTAATGAAATAAAAGAGCATTGTAATGCATTATATCTCGGCGATGATTATTTGGAACATCTCGATGAGTTTGAAATAATTTTAAAATCTCCCGGAATAAAAGTCAGCTCACCGCAGATTCAGAAGGCAATTAAAAACGGCAAAGTTGTTACAAGCGAAATGGAAATATTTATGTCACTTTGTCCTTGTAAGATTATAGGTGTAACCGGAAGTGATGGGAAAACAACAACTACAACTCTTATTTATGAGATGCTCAAAAAGGAAGGTTATCGTACTCATGTTGGAGGAAATATCGGTTCTCCGTTGCTGGCATCTCTTGATGATATATACGAGGGTGATATGGTTGTTCTCGAATTGTCGAGCTTTCAGCTTCAAACTCTTCGTATTTCTCCGTCTGTGTCTGTTATAACCAACATAACTCCAAACCACCTTGACTATCACAAAGATATGGAAGAGTATACAAAAGCTAAAACCAATATATATAAATATCATGATGAAAACTGCCGTTTGGTACTAAATGCCGACAATGATGTCACATGTCACCTGCAGGAAAGCTACAAGTACACTGTAGATATGTTCAGCAGAAAAAAAGAAACTGACGGTGCATATTTAAAAAACGGTATAATACATTATCATGGGAAACCGATTCTGGACACTCTTCGTATAAAAATAAAAGGGTTGCACAATGTCGAGAATTATATGGCGGCAATATGTGCGACATATCCTTTTGTGAGTGAAGAGACAATTGACTATGTTGCGAGACATTTTTCGGGCGTTGAGCATCGTATGGAATTTGTCAGAAAGCTCGATGGTGTAAGCTTTTACAACGATTCAATAGGTTCATCACCTACACGTACAATTGCAGGAATAGACGCTCAGCCTCCCGGACGTATAGTTCTCATTGCCGGCGGTTACGACAAAAATCTTTCTTATGACGAGCTTGCCAAAAAAATATTAAAGAGAGTAAGTGCTGTAGTCTTGGTTGGTGCAACAGCAAAAAAAATCGAGGCTGCAATCAACAAATATTCCACCCGGGACAAAACAGTACCAATAGTTATGGCAGAAGATATGGAACATGCTGCACGTCTCGGATTTTCTCTTGCCAAAGGCATGCTCGATGACAACCATGAGGTTTCCGTAATTTTATCTCCGGCATGCGCGAGCTTTGATATGTATAAAAATTTTGAAGAAAGAGGAAATCACTTTAAATCTATTGTGAATTCTTTATAAATAGGAGCTGTTATGAATCTCGTAAAAAGAATAGAAGAATTGTGCAAACTATGCGGTGTGTCCGGATTTGAGCACAATTTGTCAGTCTATTTGGAAAATAAACTTAAAGAACTCAATTTGAAAATCTACTCAGATTCGATGGGAAATATAATCGGTGTGAAAAAAAGTAAAATCGGCAGCGGAAAGGTGATGCTTGAAGCACACATCGATGAAATAGGTCTCATGGTAAAGTCAATAGACAAAAACGGTTTTTTGCTTGTAGTGCCTGTTGGCGGCATTGATTCACGAATACTTTGCGGCAGTTCGGTTATCGTTCATGGGCAAAAAGACTATGTCGGTGTTATAGGAGCAAAGCCTCCTCACCTGATGGATAAAGAAGAATATGACGAAATTCTTGGTTTTGAAAATTTGTACATCGATGTTGGCATGACAAGAGAAGATGCCGTAGCAAATATTCCGTTGGGAACCACTGTAACTTTTCATAGTGATTTTGTACAATTGAAAGGTTCACAGTGCTTTTCCAAAGCAATGGATGATAGAGCTGCAGTTGCAGTATTGCTTGAATGTATTGATAAAATGAAAGATACAGAGCTTGGTTATGATTTGTATATTTGTTTCTCTGTTCAAGAAGAAGTGGGTATGAGAGGCGCCAATATTGTTTCTTATAGTGTCAATCCGGATATAGCGATTGCAATTGATGTTACACATGCATCCACACCGGATGAACCCAAAGGCACATTCAAATGCGGCGTTGGTCCCGTGATATGCAAAGGACCCAACATTCATAAATCGGTGTGTGAAAGGTTTATTAAAGTATTGCAAAGAGAACAAATTCCTTTTGAAATAGAGGTTGAGGGCGGCAATACAGGTACTGATGCCTGGGCGATACAAACAGCCAAAGCCGGCATACCCACAATGCTTGTTTCTTTGCCGCTCAAATATATGCATACACCTGTTGAGACGCTTTCCATAACAGATTGTGAACACACGGTTGAAGCGTTGTGTGCTTTTCTGAAATCCTTTGACAGAACGGAGGGTGTGCTATGCTGAAGATATTGACAGAATTAGACGGAGTCTCCGGTAATGAAAAAGCAGTATCGGATTTTATTATATCACAGGTTTCGTATTTATCGGACGATACTATAGTAGACTCAATGGGAAATATTATTTTTTTCAAAAAAGGTAAAAAAAATAATAATAGAAAGATAGCTGTTTTTGCTCATATGGATGAGGTGGGTTTAATTGTCAGCGATATAACCGATGACGGATATATAAAATTTGCAAAAGTGGGCGGAATTGATGACCGTATATTGCTTACGCAGAGGGTAAGAGTAGGAGAAAAAGGAATTGAAGGCTTTGTTGGAATTAAAGCTGTTCATTTGCAAGGTAATGATGAACGAAAAAAAGTTGTAAAAACCGAAGATTTGTATATTGATATCGGTGCCTCAGATAAAGAAGATGCAAAAAAATATGTCTCAAAAGGCGATTATATTTCGTTTGTTTCAGAATTTACTCGTCTTCACGACAGACGTTTTAAAGCCAAAGCCGTTGATGACAGAGCAGGCTGCGGTGTTATGATGGAGCTTATGAAAGATCGTTATGATGCGGATATATATTTTTGTTTTACCGTTCAAGAAGAAGTTGGGCTTAGAGGCGCAAAGGTTCTGACTCACCGAATAGAACCCGATATTGCTTTCATTCTGGAAGCAACCACCGCCTCGGATACTCCTTTTACACCCGAACATCTCTATGCAACCTCTTTAGGAAAGGGGCCTGTTATTTCATTGATGGACAGTGGTGCATATTCCGATAAAGAGCTTAACGATTTTGTTGTCAGAGTAGCGACAGAACGAGGAATTAACTTTCAATATAAACTGACATCAAACGGAGGCAATGATTCGCGTGCAGTTCAGACAGAGGCTACAGGCTGCAGGGTATGTTCAATTTCTCTGCCTTGCCGTTATATTCACTCTCCGGTCTGTGTAGCTGACGGAGGAGATTACGATAATATGAAAAAGCTTATCAAAGCAGTTCTTAATGATATAGATGAATTTGACAACAGAAATGATGGACTCGGAGGTGAAAACTGATGGAATTATTAACAAGGCTCACTCAATGCAGTGCGGTGTCCGGCAATGAAGAACACATTGTATCCATAATTAAAGACGAAATACGCGATTATGTTGACGAGACATATACCGATAATCTCGGAAATCTTATCGCACATAAAAAGGGTGACGGAAAAAGATTGCTTTTTGCCGCTCACACTGATGAAATAGGTATCATGGCAAATTATATTGATGACTGCGGATATATACGATTTGCATGCGTTGGCAAGGTGAATTTATATGCAGCGCTCTATCAAAGAGTGAGGTTTTCATCAGATGTATATGGTGTTGTTTGCTGTGATGCAAAGCATGACATAAAAAACGGTCTCAAAACCAAGGATATGTATATTGACATTGGTGCTTCTTCCAAAGAGGAAGCATTATCTTTGGTTTCTCCGGGTGATACAGCCTCATTTTGCGGTGATTTCAGAATTTCCGGTGATAAAATCATTTCTAAGGCATTAGATAATCGCGCAGGCGTTTATTCCCTTGTTCAGGCTATAAAACGCATAAATTATAATAGCTTTGATTTGTATTTTGTTTTTTCTTCACAAAAGGAATTAGGGCTTAGAGGCGTTAAACCGGCAGTGTACAATATTAATCCTGATATTGCCATATCGGTAGATGTTACAGATACCGGTGATACTCCCAATTGCGAAGTAAATGATATAAAGCTCGGATCCGGAGTGGCAGTTAAAATTATGGATAAATCGGTAATAACCCATAAGGGACTTCGCAATGCTATTTGTCAGATTGCCAAAGATTCCGGTATTGACTATCAGTATGAGATTATTACTTTCAGAGATAACGATGCCGGTGCTATGCAGACAATAAGAGGAGGCGCTGTAACCGGTGCATTATCTGTACCGGTTAGGTATATTCACACGCCGTGCGAAACTGCTCAAATAAGCGATATAAACGCTTGCATTAGCCTCATTTGTGAAATTTGCAAAAAAGACTTTATTTTAGTCTGAAAATGTGTTATTATATAGATATTAATGAATAATAAGGAAGGTATTACTTATGAAAAAGTTAATGCTCGGAAACGAGGCAGTAGCACGAGGGGCATATGAAGCCGGTGTTACAGTAGTTTCTTCGTATCCCGGTACTCCAAGCACCGAGGTTACAGAAATAATTTCAAAACAATACGATGAAATTTATTCGGAGTGGGCTTGTAACGAAAAGGTTGCTTCAGAAGTTGCTATCGGTGCAAGCTTTGGTGGGGCAAGAAGTATGTCTGCCATGAAACATGTCGGACTCAATGTCGCAGCTGATCCGTTGTACACGGCATCATATACCGGTGTAAACGGCGGACTGGTTGTGGTAGTTGCAGATGATCCCGGGCTTCATAGTTCGCAAAATGAACAAGACACCCGAAACCATGGCAAGGCATCAAAAATTCCGGTAATTGAGCCATCAGACAGTGAAGAGTGCAAAGAATTTACAAGGCTTGCATATGACCTTAGTGAAAAATTTGATACACCGATTATTCTCAGACTTACCACAAGAGTAGCTCATTCTCAGAGCCTCGTTGAAGTTGGTGAAAGAGTTGATTATAAGTTAAAGGATGTAGAAAAAAATCCCGGTAAGTATGTTATGATGCCTGCAATGGCAAAAAAGCGACATATCGCAGTCGAAGAAAGATGTAGAGAAATTGCCGAATACGGATATGATTGTCCATTCAATAAGATGGAGATTAATGATACCAAAATAGGTGTTATTACTTGTGGTATTTCGTATCAATATGCAAAAGAAGCATTGCCGAATGCAAGCTTTTTGAAACTTGGTATTACATATCCCATAAGCGAAAAGCTTGTTAAAGAGTTTGCATCAAAAGTTGATAAAATATATGTTATTGAAGAGCTTGATCCCTTTGTTGAAGAATTTTGCAAGAGTATTGGTGTAGATGTAATAGGAAAAGATATATTTACACTCATTGGAGAATACAATCCTCAACAGATTCGAGCTGCTATTTTGGGAGAAGCGCTTCCCGAACACATTGAAGTTGATGAAGAAATTCCGGTTCGTCCTCCTGTAATGTGTCCGGGTTGTCCTCATAGAGGCATGTATTATATTCTCAAGAAGCTCAAGCTCACGGTCTGCGGAGACATAGGGTGCTATACTCTTGGTGCTTTAGCTCCACTCAATTCTGTTGATTATTGTGTATGTATGGGTGCTGGAATTGGCATGGCACACGGTATGGAAAAGGCACGCGGCAGAGAGTTTACTAAAAATGTTGTTGCTGTTATTGGTGACTCCACATTTATCCATTCTGGAATAACAGGTCTGATAGATGTTGTGTATAACAAGGGTGTGTCAACCGTTATTATCTTAGATAACTCCATAACCGGAATGACCGGCCATCAGCAAAATCCCACAACCGGATATACAATCAAGGGTGAGCCAACCAAAAATGTTGATTTGATTAAATTGGCAAATGCCGTTGGAATAGAGCGCGTTGTTGTTGCCGATCCGTTTGATCTGGATAATTTTGAAAAAGTTGTAAGGACAGAAATTGAAATCGCTGAACCATCAGTAATTATCTCACAGCGTCCTTGCGCGCTTTTGAAAACAGTAAATTATGGTGCACCGTGCATTATTGAGCATGATAAATGTAAAAATTGTAAGATGTGTATGGGAATAGGCTGCCCGGCGATTTTTGTAAATGACGGCAGTGTCAGAATAGATGCATCACAGTGTAACGGTTGTACTTTATGTATGAATGTATGTAAGTTCGGAGCAATAAAGAAGGCGGGTGAAGAATGTGAGTAATGTAATGATTGTAGGTGTTGGTGGTCAAGGGACTTTGCTTGCCAGCCGCATTATCGGAAAGGTAGCAATAAAAGCAGGATATGATGTAAAAGTTTCGGAGGTTCATGGAATGAGCCAGAGAGGCGGTAGTGTTGTAACATATGTAAAATATTCTGATAAAGTATATTCACCGCTTATATTTGAGGGTGAGGCTGATTTTCTTCTCGCATTTGAAGAACTTGAAGCATATAGATGGCTCCCTTACCTGAAGAAAGACGGAAAATTGATAGTTAATACCCAAAAGATGGATCCTATGCCTGTAATTACAGGTGCTATGAAATATCCTGAGAATATTTTGAAAAAAATAAAATCCAAATTATCCGATGTGACAGCTATTGATGCTCTTTCGGGAGCAACAGAAGCCGGCACCGTTAAAGCTGTCAACATTGTTCTTATAGGATGCTTTGCAAAAAACAGTGATGTAGATAAGCAAATTTGGATTGATGTTATCAGGGAGACTGTTCCGTCCAAATTTCTCGATATTAACCTCAAAGCCTTTGAAATAGGATACAATAGTTAATAAGGTACATTGATATGATAGATCTTTTTTTAAAAAATTCATATGGTATTTCCGATAAGATCATAGAGCTTGCGAAAATCGCAGATCAAAAATCTCAATCTGCTTATTCAAAGGCTGAAGAGATATGTAATTATAATTCGCTTAAAGTTTTAAAATCGTTTTCAGATCATTGTGTTTCAGAGGCACATCTTGGCATGACAACGGGATATGGATATGATGATGTTGGCAGAGACACTCTCGACCGTATATATGCAGATGTTTTTGGTGGAGAAGATGCTATTGTCCGTCATAATATTGTCAACGGAACAATGGCAATTGCATCGTGTCTGTATGGTGTACTCCGCCCCGGAGACACTCTTGTTGCCGCAACCGGAAAACCGTATGATACGTTGGAAGAGGTTATTGGAATACGCGGTGAGTCTTCCGGTTCTCTAAAGGATTTCGGTGTCAAATTCCGCCAGGTAGATATGATTAATTCACGAGTTGACTTTGAAGGATTACGTCAGGCTTTAGACAGCACGGTTAAAGCGGTGATTATCCAGCGTTCAAAGGGATACGACTGGAGAGACACATATTCTGTTAATCAGATTGGTGAAATTATCAGCTTTGTCAAAGAAATAAATTCAAATATTATATGCATTGTAGACAACTGCTACGGTGAATTTGTAGAAGAAAAAGAGCCATGCAGTGTGGGCGCAGATTTGATAGTTGGTTCTCTCATAAAAAATCCCGGCGGTGGCCTTGCTCAGAGTGGCGGATATATCGTTGGAACAAAAAAAGCCGTTGAACTTGTATCCTACCGACTCACTTGTCCCGGCATTGGTCGTGAATGCGGAGCCAGTCTTGGAAATAACAGAACAATGTATCAAGGCTTTTTTATGGCACCTCATGTTGTATGCAATGCCGTGAAAGCCGGTATATTTTGCTCGGCAATGTTTGAAGAATTGGGCTATCAGGTTAATCCGGCTTCAAATTGTGCCCGGGCTGATATAATAACCTCTGTAAAATTTAATTCTAAAGAAAAATTGATTGAATTTTGCAAAGGTATTCAGGCAGGCTCTCCCATCGATAGCTATGTAACTCCCGCTCCGTGGGACATGCCGGGGTATGAAAATAAGGTTATAATGGCTGCCGGTGCGTTTGTTCAGGGCTCATCTATAGAAATTTCCGCAGATGGACCTCTTAGACCGCCATATATCGCATATTTTCAGGGCGGATTAACTTTTGAAACCGCAAAACTTGCAATTATGATTGCTGCAGAAAATGTATTGAAAATAAGCTGACACAAAAAATAAAACCGGGACTGATGTATTCATTTTGAATCCATCAGTCCCTATATAATCAATTAACCGATTTATACCGATTAATTGTTTTGCTATATTATATGAAAAAAAGGTAAAATTGTTACTATGAATACATCCAAACGGGCGGTCATTGTATCATCTGATATATATGAAGAATCATTAAATACATTATACAGGATGGATATAGATATAATATATTCGTATGAAAACCGTAACGTTAATTCTAATTTAAAAAAACATGTTGATATGCAGCTTGTAAAGCTAAATGATAAAATTTATATTTCTGCTCCCGAATGTTATGATTATTACTGTAATGTGTTGTCAGAATTTGATATCATTTTATTAAAAGGAAATACATTATTATCCAGTAACTATCCTGATGATATTGCATACAATATTAACGTTGGAGAAAAGTATGCGGTTCACAACTTTAAATATACAGACACAAAACTAAAAGAGTGTCTTTCAAATCATATTATGATTCATGTAAGTCAAGGGTATACTTCCTGTTCACTTTGCCGAATTTGTGATGATTCATATATCACCTCCGATAAAGGGATTTACAAAGCTTTAACACAGTTTGGATGTAATGTTTTAAAAATTTCAGATGGAAACATATTGTTGCCGGGATTTGACTACGGCTTTTTTGGCGGAGCATCGTTTATGCTTTCAAAAAAAGAGCTTGCAGTTAACGGCAATATAGAATATCATCCGGACTCTAAGGCAATTGTCGATTTTTGCAGCGAAAATAATGTGACCGTACTTTCTCTTGCGAATAAACCGATAATGGATATTGGTTCGTTTGTTATTATATAATAGCATTACGAATATAGGGGAGAGTATAATGGAGATTATTCTCTATACAGGTAACTGTAGTGGAAATAATAATTTTTTGCTAAGTGATAATGATGAAGGAATATACGCTGCAGATAGCGTTCAAAATTATTTTGGATATGAAACAGTATTGAATGTTGAGGATAAGAATGTTGATTTTATTTCATCTGAAATATGTATGTGCATTGCTGAATTCTATTTAAAAGAGACTGTTCTTGCCAAAATTTATGAAGATTATCCATGTATAGATGCTTTGGATGCCGGCAAGGTTTTGGTTGAAATTTTTACACACTTTTCAACAGGTAGAGTATGTGAGACAATAAAAAATATATTAATATCCAATCATAGATTGAATGTTGAAAGCTTTATATTATTTAATATAAAATATATTATGTTAACAATATATTCTGCCGCAGATTACTGCTGTGAAAAGTACTTGCAAAACAAGCAAAAAGAGGCATTTAAGCGACTTCTGCAAACATATTTTACATTGCATAAGCATTCTGAATCGAATATACAGTCCGATTCGAGTTTTGATTTTCATTATGATAAATAGACTTTAACGGAGAACAATATGAAGCTTTTGATAACTGCGATAAATACAAAATATATTCATTCAAACCTTGCTGTTCGATATTTAAATTGTACTGTACAAAATATATGTGACAGTGAGATTTGCGAGTTTTCAATAAATGATAATATTTTCTCCATAGAACGTGACATACTTCTAAGAAAACCGGATGTCATAGCATTTTCGTGTTATATCTGGAATATTAATCTTGTACTTGAGTTGTGTTCAGATATTAAAAAAGCCGAACCCAATATCACAATCATACTCGGCGGTCCTGAGGTAACCTACAACAGTGTTGACTTAATGAACGAAAACATAGAAATTGATTATATTATAAAGGGAGAAGGAGAGCTGGTTTTCCCCGCCTTAATAAATTCTTTGCAATCAGATGAACCTATTTCATGTCAAAATATAACCTATAGGCTTGGTCAAAAAATTATAGATGTACCAATAGGTGATTTGCCGGATTTTTCTCAGATTCCCTTTCCATATAAATCCGAAGCTGATTGCAAAGATAAAATTGTTTATTACGAATCCTCAAGAGGGTGTCCTTATTCATGCAAATATTGTTTATCAGGTGTTAACAGCAGAGTTCGATTTAAGGATATCGACCTCGTCAAAAAAGACCTTGATTTTTTTGATAAGTGTAACATTCCTCTTGTTAAATTTGTTGACCGCACATTTAATGCAAACAAAAAAAGGGCAAACGATATTTGGCGTTTTATCGGTGAGTTGAAAGGTAATACAAAATTCCACATGGAAATAACCGGCGAACTTTTGGATGATGATACAATATCTGTATTAAAGCAAATTGATGCCGAAAAATTACAGTTTGAAATAGGTGTTCAGACTACTAATTTAAAAACATTGTCTGCAATCAGCAGACGGTGTGACATTGATAAGCTTTTTTACTATATTTCAAGGCTGCTTGATGAAACCGATATTCATATTCATCTTGATCTGATAGCCGGGCTGCCCTATGAGGATTTTACAAGCTTCACAAAATCATTTAATGATGTAATTTCTCTCAGACCTCATGTGTTGCAGGTTGGATTTCTTAAGCTGCTCAGAGGCTCTGCTATGAGAAGTGAGTCAGATGATCATAATATGGCTTTTCGAAAAATGCCGCCGTATGAAATAATTTCCAATAAATATCTGTCTTATGACGAAATTATTTTTTTGAAAGATATTGATTTTGTTTTCGATAAGATATATAATAGTGGTGATTTTACCAATACTTTGGATTTTTTGTTTGACAAATATAACAACAGATTTGAAATTTTCGCCTATATTGTCAACTATTTTAGAAAATTTCGGCTTATTGGTAAATCAATTTCAAAAGCATTACTCTTTGACAATGTTTACGAGTGTTTCAAGCTTGGAGATGATTTTGAAGAAGCGCTCAGATTTGATTACATAAAAGCGCTTCATCCGGGGAGGATGCCTGCGTGGTGCAGGGGGGACTCCAATTTTAAATTTTCTGATTATGTGTACTCCTTTTTAAAAAATGAAGAGTATAAAAAGCAAGCTATGCCTAAGTATTATAATGTGCCGGCAAAAAACGTGATTAAGCATGTCAGATTTGAAAAGTTCAGCTATGGAGTGTTTGCGTTTGATTATAGTGATGACACCATATATAATGTAACAGATTATTTTCATTAATATATTATACTTTTAGAGGAGCTTGTTTTATGAATAATAAAATTTACACCAATACTCTTTTTGTGGCAATTTGTGCTATTATTTGCTGTGCACTGTGGGGTAGCGCTACACCTTTTATAAAAATCGGCTACGAATTAATGATTCCTCACAAGGATGTTTCTTCGATAATCCTCTTTGCCGGCATTCGTTTTTTCTTTGCAGGCTTTATTATAACTGCAATATATTGTGTTATACGTAAAAAAATTGTATATCCAAAACCCGAAAATTTATTTATGGTTTTTAAACTAAGTCTGTTTCAAACTATAGTACAATACATATTATTTTATATCGGTTTGGCATATACATCCGGCGTTAAAGCTACAGTTATCAGCGGTGCAAACGCTTTTATTGCTATTTTAGTTTCAAGCTTGGTTTTTCGTCAAGAAAAGCTTTCTGCAAAAAAGATTGCAGCGTGTATAATCGGATTTGCCGGAATTGTTGTGATCAATCTCAAAGGCCTAAATCTTAATGTGAATTTTATAGGTGATGGGTTTGTGCTGCTTTCTGTAGTATCTGCAGCAATTTCTTCATCTCTCATAAAACGTTATTCTGCCAATGAAGATACAGTGATTCTTTCGGGATATCAGTTTATGCTCGGCGGGATTATACTTGTAGTAATCGGCTTTATATTCGGAGGCAAAGTTAAGCTTGAAAGTGCTTTGGCATTCGCGGTGCTTATTTATCTTGCTTTTTTATCTGCAATTGCATATACCCTGTGGGGTATTCTTTTGAAATATAATCCTGTTTCAAGGGTGACCATTTACAGCTTTATGATTCCTGTTTTCGGCGTCTTGCTTTCACAGCTTATGCTGCCGGAATCTTCAAAGGTGTCATCGATTAATCTTGTAATAACGATGATTCTCATTTGCAGCGGGATAATAATGCTAAATTACAATAAAAATGCATATCCGAAAAAATAAATTGCACAGATTTTTATTTTGTTAATATAATTTAGCAAAAAAGATAATTCTATAAATAATATTATAATGACGGAGGAATAGATATGACCAAAGTAACCAATGATGTGTACTATGTAGGAGTAAACGACAAAAAAATTGATTTGTTTGAAGGACAATATGTTGTTCCAAACGGAATGGCATATAATTCGTATATAGTTGTTGATGATAAAATTGCCGTTTTCGATACTGTTGATGCAAAATTTACTCATCAGTGGCTTGATAATATACAAGAAGTAATAGGAAACAGAAAGCCTGATTATCTGATTGTCCAGCATATGGAGCCTGACCATTCGGCCAATATATCCAATTTTATGAATATATATCCTGATACCACAATTGTGGCCAATACGAAGACATTTAATATGATTGATGCATTTTTCCCCGGGCTCAATGTTCAAAATAAGCATGTTATAGAAAATGAATCCACCTTGAATCTCGGGAGTCATGAGCTGACTTTTGTTTTTGCTCCGATGGTTCACTGGCCGGAAGTAACCGTGACTTATGATAGTAAAGATAAGATATTGTTCTCAGCCGATGGCTTTGGAAAGTTTGGTGCATTAGATGCCGAAGAAGACTGGGCATGTGAGGCACGCAGGTATTATTTTGGCATAGTTGGCAAATACGGAAGTCAAGTTCAGGCTCTCCTCAAAAAAGCTGCCAAATTGGATATCCGAATTATTTGCCCACTTCACGGTCCGATACTTAAAGAAAATCTTGGATATTACCTGAATTTATATGATATATGGTCATCCTATAGGGTAGAATCAGACGGTATAATGATTGCATACACATCTGTATATGGTAATACCAAAAAGGCTGCAGTTGAGCTTCGGGATAAACTGGTAGAATACGGTTGCCCTAAGGTTGTCTTGTGCGATTTGGCAAGAAGCGATATGGCAGAGGCTGTTGAAGACGCTTTCAGATACGGTAAACTTATTCTTGCTACAACCACCTATAACTCTGAGATTTTCCCATTTATGAAACAATTTATTGATGCTCTTACAGAAAGAAATTATCAAAATCGAACGATTGGTTTAATTGAAAACGGAACATGGGCACCGCTTGCTGCCAAAATCATGAAATCAATGTTTGAAAAGAGCAAAAAAATCACTTGGCTTAATAATAGTGTAACAATTAAATCTTCTCTCACCAAGGATAATATTGAACAGATTGATGCTATGGCAAAGGAACTTTGCAGTGAATATATCGCTCAGTCGGATGATACTGCAGATAAAAACAATCTTGATGCACTGTTTAATATCGGATATGGCTTGTACGTTGTAACTTCGAATGACGGAAAAAGAGATAATGGATTGATTGTAAACAGTATTTCTCAGGTTACAAACTCTCCAAATAAAATAGCTGTAACAATAAACAAAAATAACTATTCTCATCATGTGATAAAGCAGACCGGGAAAATGAATGTAAATTGTCTGACTACAGATACACCGTTTTCGATTTTCGAAAGATTCGGATTTAAAAGCGGTCGTAATACAGACAAATTTGAAAACACCGAAACTCTGAGATCGGATAACGGCATTGTGTTTTTTGACAGTTATATAAATTCTTTTATGTCTTTAGATGTTCAGCAGTACATCGATCTTGATACACATGGTATGTTTATATGCAGTGTGTCGGAAGCGCGTGTAATGAATGATAAACCTACAATGACATATGATTACTATTTCAGCAATGTTAAACCCAAGCCCGACTCAGAAAAGAAAAACGGCTATGTATGCAAAATATGCGGATATATATACGAGGGAGATGAATTGCCGTCGGATTATATTTGCCCGCTCTGTAAGCATCCGGCATCTGATTTTGAAAAAATTGAATAGATTCAAAAATTAAAGAATTATGGTAATAAATATATATTTGTTAGGACTGATATAATAATGATATATAACAATATTCTTGAAGCATTGGGCCAAACTCCGATGATCAAACTTCAACATTTAACAGATTCGGCCTGTGCTCAGATTCTTGTTAAATTTGAGGGCCTGAACGTTGGCGGTTCCATAAAAACACGAACAGCGTATAATATGATTTGTGACGCTGAGAAAAAGGGAATTATCAATAAAAACACAATTATTGTGGAGCCGACCAGCGGCAATCAAGGTATCGGTCTTGCGCTCGTCGGAGCAGTTCGTGGCTACAAAACCAAAATTATAATGCCGGATTCTGTGAGTGAAGAACGCCGTAAGCTTGTTAAGCATTACGGCGCCGAGGTGATTTTGGTTCATGATGACGGTAATATTGGTGAATGTATTGAACGGTGCATTAGAATCGCTATGCAAATGAAGGCAGACGATTCTAATGTGTTTGTGCCTCAACAATTTGAAAATCCGGCAAATACAGCTATACAAAAATTTCAGACAGGTGTTGAAATCCTGAATCAGGTTGACGGACCGATACATGGTTTTTGTTCAGGAATAGGAACAGGAGGAACTATAACCGGTATAGGCGAAGCTTTGAAGGAAAAAAATCCGAATATTACTATATGGTCGGTCGAACCCGAAAATGCCGCAATACTTTCGGGCGGGTCAATAGGTACCCATCTTCAGATGGGTATAGGCGACGGAATTATTCCTGCCATTCTAAATGTTGATATTTACGATGATATTTGTATTATAAAGGATGAAGAAGCTATTGAAATTTCAAAGCTGCTTGCTTCAAAAGAGGGAATAATGTGCGGAATAAGCAGTGGCACAAATGTTGCCGCCGCAATAAAGCTTGCAAGAAAACTCGGCCCGGGCAAAACAGTAGTTACAGTTTTGCCCGACACCGCCGAACGATATTTTTCCACACCTCTGTTTGACTGATAAATTACATATATTTTTTACAGGAAATTTTTGTTGAATATTGTATTAAAACATGATATAATTAAAATATGTTTTGTTGTTAATTAAAATTTTTTAGATAGAAGGGATCAATATGACAAACAAAGAAAGAAGAGTAGGAACAGTTTCAAGAGGAATACGCTGTCCCATAATTCGCGAGGGTGATGATCTTGCGTCCATAGTTACAACAAGCGTCCTTGAGGCAGCAGAATATGAAGGCTTTCAAATTTGTGATCGGGATGTAATTTCTGTTACCGAATCAATTGTAGCACGTGCCCAAGGTAATTATGCATCGGTAGATAATATTGCAGATGATGTTAGGTCAAAGCTCGGGGGAGGTACAGTCGGTGTTATTTTTCCCATTCTTTCCCGTAATCGATTTGCAATCTGCCTCAGAGGTATTGCAAAAGGAGCAAAAAAGGTTTTCATTATGCTTAGCTATCCTTCTGACGAGGTAGGAAATAAGCTTATAACAGATGATATGCTGGATGAGTCTGGAGTTAATCCGTATTCCGATGTTCTTTCGCTCGAACGTTATCGTGAGCTTTTCGGCTATTACAAACATGAATTTACAGGTGTCGATTATGTTGAATACTATGGTAACCTTGTTCGCGAATGTGGTGCCGAGGTTGAATTTGTATTTGCAAATCAGGCAAAGGAAATTTTGAATTATACTGACTGTATTATAAACTGCGATATTCACACAAGAGCTCGCACCAAGCGTATTCTTTTAAACAGCGGTGCAAAGATTGTATGCTCACTTGATGATATTATGACCTCCTCTATAAACGGAAGTGGGTATAATGATAAATACGGTCTTCTCGGTTCAAATAAATCCACCGAGGATTCAATAAAGCTTTTCCCTCGTGAATGCGAAGGTCTTGTTTTAGATATACAAAAGAAAATTTGCGATGCTACCGGTAAGCATGTTGAAGTTATGGTATACGGTGACGGTGCATTCAAAGATCCACAAGGCAAAATATGGGAGCTTGCAGATCCAATTGTTTCTCCTGCATATACTGATGGGCTCATCGGTACGCCAAATGAATTAAAACTAAAGTATCTTGCTGACAATGATTTCAAGGATTTGTCCGGAGACGAACTCAAAAAAGCTATTTCAAAAAGCATCAAGGCAAAAGGGGACAACCTTGTGGGAAATATGGCTTCTCAGGGTACAACTCCACGTCAGCTTACCGATCTTATAGGTTCCCTTTGTGATCTCACCAGCGGTTCGGGAGACAAAGGCACACCGGTTGTTCTTGTACAAGGTTATTTTGATAATTATACTAACTAATATTGGAGGATACACAGATGGATAAAAATAAACGTCCCGATTCTATGAAAAGAATTACTACCACAAAATTAGCAGATTCATTTATTTCCGAAAAGATAGCAGAAGTTCGTGAACAGGTTGGCGATAAAAAAGTGCTTTTGGCGCTTTCCGGCGGTGTTGATTCTTCTGTTGTTGCTGCTCTTCTCATCAAAGCTATCGGAAATCAGCTCGTATGTGTACACGTTAATCACGGTCTTATGCGTAAAGGTGAAAGTGAAAATGTTATTGAGGTTTTTCAAAAAGGTCTTAATGCCAATCTTATCTATGTAGATGCAACCGACAGATTCCTTAATCTTCTTTCAGGTGTTTCTGAGCCGGAAAAGAAAAGAAAAATTATCGGCGGTGAATTTATTAAAGTATTTGATGAAGAAGCTTCAAAGCTTACCGGTATTAATTTTCTTGCACAAGGTACAATTTATCCTGATATATTGGAAAGCGATGGTGTAAAGGCTCATCATAATGTTGGTGGTTTGCCCAAAGATATGAAAATGGAACTTGTAGAACCTTTAAAACTTCTTTATAAGGATGAAGTACGTGTTGTTGGTTCTGCGCTTGGTCTTCCGGATAAAATGGTTTACCGTCAACCTTTCCCCGGCCCCGGGCTAGGCGTAAGGTGTCTTGGCGCAATCACACGCGATAGACTTCATGCACTTCGTGAAGCCGATGCTATTCTGCGAGAAGAGTTCGAAATTTGCGGTCTCGCAGAAAAAGTATGGCAGTATTTTATAGTTGTTCCTGACTTTAAGAGCGTTGGCGTTAAGGATGATAAAAGATATGAGGGATGGCCTGCTATAATTCGCGCGGTAAATACCACAGATGCAATGACGGCAACAATAGAAGAGATTCCGTATTCATTACTTCATAAAATTACCAATCGAATTACAAATGAAGTTGAAGGCATCAATCGCGTGCTTTTAGATCTTACTCCTAAGCCGATTGGAACTATTGAGTGGGAATAATAACAAGAAATCTCGAAAGCCTTTATTTACAAGGGTTTTCGGGATTTTTTATTTTCTAATCGTACTAAATTTTTAATTTTGTATCAATTTTGACAATGTTTCGGCTGCTTCTCCGTGCTTATTCGGGTATAGGTGGGAGTATGTGTTAAAAGTTGTTTCTATATTTTCGTGCCCGAGCCGTTCAGAGATTAACAGAGGGGCAACATCAAAATTATGTTGTTCAGCTTGAACAACAATCACAAAATGCTAATAAACAACGATTTAAAGATATGGAGAGGTGAATATGAATTTTATAGAAGAATTGTATTACGGAAATATCAATACAAATGAAAGAAGGTTAGAAAAAGACACAAAATATGCAAAGGCTTTAGAGCGCTTCTGTAAAAATGAAAATAAACTTACAGAGTCTTTGGAGGGGGATAACCTGAAGCTATTCAATGACTTGGTAAATGCAAGTGATGAAGTAACTGCCTGCACCGGAACAGAAAATTTTAAAATGGGATTTATACTCGGAGTGCAGCTTATGGCAGATTGCTTTAAATATGATGCAAAAACAATATTTAAGGATATTTGATGAGGTAATCATGAAAACTATAAAAGCTATTATCATATTATCTGTTTTAACTATTTTCGCAACAACTACATACGCAGCAGAGGTGCCGAGAGAATCGGCACCCTGCAATGCTACGAATGAAGCGATTATTGTCGTTGAGAGTTTTATAGGCGATATTTTAACAGAAGTGCAGAATGGTATGGGATATGCTGATGCAAGAGCAAAATCAAGCCGCATTTTCTTTAATGCATGGCTGAATGGTCAGATAAATGGTTATAGCTACGGCGAGCTTGTCGACATAGCCAATGCCGCAATTTGGCAATATCGGGATATGTATTTGCAACCTGATTTCTACGCAAATAATCTTGAGAAAGTTAGGGTTATTATTGCTCCCGTAATTGAAGATTATAAATCCGATAAAATCAGCTATGCAGAAGCAGAGTTTAATGCACGAAATAAAATTTATCAATCTGTAAAGCCTGACTTCAATCCTGACATTGAGTATATGAAAGATCCTTTGTCAAGAGAAGTTCCATCGCTGGATAATAGCTTGTTTATAATTGCAAGAAAATTATTATTAGATAGTAAATTTTAGGACAGAAAAAGTCGACTTGTCGACTAAATATATCCTAAAAGTGTTTTTTATCTCAAGAAAATAAGATGTATGTCTATATGAAAGTTGAAAATGCCATTGACAAACATTGAGAAATTTGATATAATTTCTATATAAAAGTTGAAAGCGGGTGTGGAATATGAGTTCAATTGACATATTAAGAGAAATATCAAATGAAAATAACGGATTGATACTTACAAAAGTTGCAGTGGAAAAAGGGATAAGCCGTTCTAATCTTTCCAAACTATGCGATAATGGTAAAATTACAAGGATTGCAAATGGTCAATATGTTATATCAGATGATTTGAATGACGAGTTATTATCTTTGCAGATACGTTCAAAATACGTTATATTTTCTCATGAAACAGCATTGTTTCTTAATGGAATATCAGAGAGAACACCGTTTGAACATACAGTAACTATACCAACATCAAAGACATTATCGCCATCTATGAGTGAGGAATGTAAGATTTACTATATCAAGGATGAACTTCATGATTTAGGAAAAGTACAACTTACTACTCCTATGGGTAACAGGGTATGGGCGTATAACATTGACAGAACAATTTGCGACATTGTAAGAAGTCGCAGCAGAATGGCAGACGAGACTTTTATAACAGCTATTAAGAATTATGCTGCAAGCCCCGATAAAAATCTTGCTAATCTTAGCTTGTATGCGAGTAAAATGAAAATATTATCTCAGGTAAGACAATATTTGGAGGTGTTATTATGAGTAATGCAAAGGCAATGAGCCTGAAAGCAAAAATAAGAAATATAGCAAAATCAAAAAATATCCCTGCACAAGTTATTTTGCAGAACTATATGTTTGAGAGATTTCTTAACAGACTGTCTGCTTCGGAATACAAAGAAAAATTTGTTTTAAAAGGTGGTATGCTTGTAGCTGCTATTGTTGGAATTGATAACAGAGCAACAATGGATTTAGATACCACTCTAAAGAATTTACCGCTTACACCGGAAGCCATTGAAAAAGCTTTGAAAGAAATCTTTGCAATTGATTTAAATGATGATGTAAGCTTCTCATTAAAAGGAATATCCCCAATACGAGAAGATGATATTTACGGTGGATACAGAGTTGCTTTAGATGCAGTGTATGAAACTATCGTTACGCCTATGACAATAGATGTTTCAACGGGTGATGTTATTACACCAAATGCTGTAAAGTATGATTTTACGGGTATATTTGATGATGAGCTTACATTCGAGGTGCGGGCATATAATATAGAAACAGTCTTGGCTGAAAAGGTTGAAACCATTCTCAGACGGAGTGTGTTTAATACAAGACCGAGAGATTTTTATGATGCGTATATACTTATCACAACACAGAACTTTGACAAAGCTGTATTTGCTGAAGCTCTTGATAAAACTATTGAGCATAGGGGAACGAGAAATCAGATAAATGATTTCGATTCTACAATGGAGGTTATTTCTGAGAGTGCAGACCTTCAGAGAATGTGGAGCAACTATCAATCTCAGTTCTCATATGCAAAAGATATTAGCTTTGAATATACATGCAATGCAATTAAGGGATTGCTTTCAGAAATTAAATAAGATTGGCTTTTATGCCTATTTCGGATGGTGGGATAGGCATATTTGCTGAATCAAAAGTATAACGTGTCGAAATATTAAAATATTTTCGACACGTTATTTATTGACACAATAAAATTTTTGTAGTATAATATGGGTGTAAAAGACAAAAACAGCCTTTAGCTGGCACTAAAGGCTGTTGCATATAAGACTAACGGCTTATATGGATCCTAAAAAATCACATACATTATACTATGTAATTAAGATTTTGTCAATCCCCGTTAGAGAAACGGAGAAAATATTTATGGCATTTTCAAGAGAAACTATCGAAGCTGCTTGGAAAAGATCTGGCGGCAAGTGTGAATGCAGAAGAAAAACCCATAATCACCCTTATGTTCGTTGTAACAAAACACTCTCTTTTGCAAACAGAGGAAAAGATGGTGCTTGGGGTGCGTGGGAAGCGCATCACATTACCGCTGTGTCGTCAGGTGGTTCTGATGCATTATCAAATTGTGAAATCCTTTGTATGGAATGTCACAAAAATACCGGCAGCTATGGTAGATGATTAACTAATGCGGGAGCCGGAATCTATCCTGCTCCCGCAGATAATCAGGAGGAAATTATGTTCAATAAAGAAATTCCATATAATGATTTACCTTTAATAACATCGCTTAATATAGATGAAGATATTGACTTAAGAAGGTTGGCTGAGGATACACGAGTTGCAATCGAGCTTCTTAATTACGCAGTTAATACCTTGCCTTCACCCAATATTTTATTAGACACTTTATCATTACAAGAAGCAAAAGTCAGTAGTAATATTGAGAATATCGTTACCACCAATGATGATTTATATAAAGGTATAGTTTTTGAAAGTTTTACTGCCGAAGCAAAAGAAGTAGCGAATTATAAAAATGCTCTTTTTATAGGGTTTGATAGTTATAAAGAGAAAGGAATCATTTCCCCCTCTGATATAATTGAAATTAATATGCCAGTTAATAAAAAGACACCTGGTATTAGAAGTAATCTCCCGGGATTTTCGGATTATACAAGAATAGCAAATATAAATGCTAATGGTGAGCCCGAGATTATTTATACACCACCTCATGGTAAAGAATTGATTCAAGAACTCTTGGTTGATATGTTAGAATTTGTTTACGATGACGAAGCGTATATTATACATCCGTTGATAAAAATTGCACTTGCCCATTATCAATTTGAAAGCATTCATCCTTTTAGAGATGGAAACGGCAGAACCGGAAGAATACTAAATATTTTGTTTTTATGCCAGAAGGGTTATTTGTCGCAGCCAATATTATATGCAAGCTCGTATATTATAAAAAATAAAAATGAATATTACAGATTGCTTCAGGAATGTAAAGAAACTCGGAATTACAATAATGTAATCAGATATATGCTTGAGTCATTTAAGACTACTGCCGAAAAAACATTGTCAATTGTTGAAAGCATTAAGTCAATGGTTAACGAATATAAGAAAGAAGAATTTTTAAATCGGCTTAAAGGACATAAAGAAGTCCTTCTTGAAATGATTGATTTAATATTTAAAAAAGTATATGTTAAGATT
Organism: Clostridia bacterium; assembly: GCA_016293435.1. Classification (GTDB taxonomy): domain Bacteria; phylum Bacillota; class Clostridia; order UMGS1810; family UMGS1810; genus RGIG1828. The sequence continues at coordinate 8,259 of JAEDEG010000013.1, read as the reverse complement.
TCAGATTTAGTAGAATTAGGATTGCATAGACAAACTTCGGCAGTATACCTTGATCAACTTGTTGATTTGGGGTTGTTGGCAAAAGAAAAGGTCGGAAGAGAAAATATTTATAAGAATATAAGATTACTGGAATTGTTTGAAGGAGATAGCTAAAATGAATAATAATAATATACTTACAGCTGATGTTTCTGCAAAGGTAAGTTTAGTAGAAAATATAGCGAACAAAACAAGAGGACCTTACACACCCGAGAAATATGGTAATGTAATTATACCAATGGCGATTATACGCCGTTTTGATTGCATACTTGCACCGAAAAATAAAGAGATTGCCAAGATAATAGAGCTCTTGTCAAAAAACAAGGCTGTTACTGAGATTCAAATTGAACAGGCAGTTCAGAAACAGTTTGGAATACCTTTTTATAATAAAAAGTGTGTTACCTTGGAACAGCTTGTCGGTGATAGCGATAATATAAATGCAAACTTTTTAGAGTTTATTAAATCGTATTCACCAAGTGTTCAGAAAATCCTTCAGGATTTAAAGTTTCGTGAAGAAGTCGACTTTATGATAAAAAAAGGCATCTTGTTTGAAGTTGTAAAAGCTTTTTCTGAAGTTGACTTTCATCCGGATACAACCGATCCGATTACAATGGGATATATATTCGAAGAAATTATCAGAAAATATAAAGCAAACGCTGAAGCGGGCGATCATTATACCCCACGTGAAGTTATCAGACTTTGTTGTGAACTTATGATGAGTGGCGCTGACGATGAACTTAAAAAAGAGGGGAAAATCTTAAGAGTATATGATGGTTGTTGCGGAACCGGCGGTATGTTGACTACCCTAAAAAAGTATTTAACATCAGAAGAAGGTTTTGGAATTTCGCCAAATAACATTAAACTTTATGGCGAAGAAATCAACCCTGAATCATATGCAATCTGCTGTGCAGAAATGCTTATGATGAATGAAGAAGCAAAAAATATAAGAGAAGGTGATACTTTAACCGATGATAAGTTCAAGGGAGAAAAGTTTGACCTTCTGATTACTAACCCTCCCTTCGGTCACGAGTGGAAAACCGACAAAGCAGCTGTGGAAGCAGAATTAAAATTACCTGCTAACCGTTTTGTTGCCGGAACACCGAGAGTAAGCGATGGGCAGTTGTTATTTTTGCAAAATCTGTTAGCAAAAGCTGAAGATGATGCTCGAATTGCTATTATTTTGAATGGTTCCCCATTGTTTAGTGGAGATGCAGGTAGTGGCGAAAGTGAAATCAGAAGATATATACTTGAAAACAATCTTCTTGAGGCAATTGTAGCTCTTCCTGATCAGATGTTTTATAACACCGGTATTTACACTTATATTTGGGTATTGGCTAAAAAAGTTGCACCCGAAAGACTTGGCAAAGTGCAGTTGATTAATGCGATTGATTATTATATAGACCAGAAGCCAAAGTCTTTGGGTAATAAGCGAAAGTTTATTGATGATAAGAGTATAGAAAAGATTGTTAGCTTATATAAAGCATATGACAAAGCCGATCCTGAATATTCAAAAATATTTGATGTTGCAGATTTTGGCTATACAAAGGTTACTGTTGAATGTCCTTTATATGATGAAAATGGTGAAAAGGTTGTGAAAAGAGGCGCTGTGCAGGTTGACACGGCACGCCGTGACACCGAAAATATTCCACTTAAGCAGGATATTGAAGAATACGTTAAAAACGAAGTTCTTCCTTATGTACCTGATGCTTTTTTAGACAGAAGTAAAGATAAAATCGGTTATGAAATTCCTTTTACACGCTATTTCTATAAATATGTCCCTCCTCGCAACAGCGATGAGATAAAGAAAGAAATTATCGACAACGAGAATGCCGTACAGGAATTATCAAAGGCGGTGCTACAATGAGAAAAATGAAAGATAGTGGCGTTGAGTGGATCGGAGAAATTCCAGAAAAGTGGAGTGTATGGAAAATGAAACACTTAGCCTCCGAACCAATGCAGTACGGAGCGAATGCAACAGGTGTGGAATATAGTGAATCGTTGCCGCGATATGTCCGTATAACAGACATTACAACTAACAGGACTCTTTCGAATGAAGGGAAGCAATCTTTGCCAACAGAAATTGCAGAGGAATATATTTTGGATGATGGAGATATTCTGTTTGCAAGAAGTGGTGCAACTGCAGGGAAAAGTTTTTATTATGAGTCCAAGTATGGGGATTGTGCATTTGCAGGTTATCTTATAAGATTCAAGGCTGATTTTCAAAAGGCAAATAGCAAATTTTTATATTACTATACATTAACCCAGGCTTATGAAGAATGGAGTCAACAAATATTTATTCAGGCAACTATTCAAAACATAAGCGCAGAAAAGTATAACGGATTACGCTTTGCTATTCCTGACAATATTGAGCAGCAAAATGAAATAGTTGAATATCTCGATAAAAAATGTGCAGAAATTGATTCGCTTATTGAAGCAAAAGAAAAGACTAACGCATTACTCAAAGAACAGCGTCAAAGCATCATTTATGAAGCTGTTACAAAAGGACTAAATCCTGATGTTCCTATGAAAGATAGCGGTATCGAGTGGATTGGAGAAATTCCTGAGAGTTGGAAAATCAGCAGATTTAGAAGCGAGTTTTCTTTTGGAAAGGGATTGTCAATAACCAAAGCGGATTTAACAGAAGACGGGATCGGTGTTGTGAGTTATGGACAGATTCATTCAAAAGTTAACATCGGCACATCCGTGAAAAAAGAAATGATTAAATTTGTGAACGAAAAATATATGGATACCAATATATCATCTCTGACCTTCACTGGAGATATTATATTTGCAGACACATCCGAAGATCTTTTAGGTTGTGGTAATTGTGTATATGTTGATACAGACGAACCTATATTTGCTGGATACCATACCATTATATCGCGGCCTAAAGAAAGAAAAAACGCAAAATACTACGCTTATCTATTTGCAACCGATGCGTGGAGAAGTCAAATACGTGCAAAAGCTTCTGGCGTAAAATTGTTTAGTATTACACAAGCAATGCTTCGAGATGCTTTGATTATTTTGCCAAACGAAATAGATATGAGCAAAATAGTGACTTTTTTGGATGATAAATGTTCGCAAATCGACACCCTGATAGAATCAAATATTACCACAATAGAGAAGTTGAAAGAATATCGAAAAAGTATAATCTTCGAAGCTGTAACCGGAAAGGTGGAGGTTTAATGAAATTTAGTGATAAACGAATAACATATTTGCAAATGATAGAAAGTGTTGTTGATCGTATGTCAAACATTTCTGCCAATATTAAAGGTTTTGCAGTTGCCGTTGTAGCGGGAATTACGGCGTTATCTTTTGCAAATATTAGTTTTACAGTATTAGCCTTATCTTTTTCTTCTATCTTGATTTTCTTGTGGCTAGATATTTATTATTTAGGCATGGAAAGAAAGTACAAATATTTTTATGAACAGAAAAGAAAAGGTGGAATTGTAGATTTCAAACTTTCTTTGGATTTCAAAGAAAGTGAATTAAAAAAAGCACGAGCCACAAAGTGGCAGTGCATAACATCAAAATCAATCTATTATTTTTATGGACCGTTGATATTGTTAATAGCAGTAATATTGATATTAAAGTTTAAAGGAGTGATGTGAAATGGCACATAAAACATTTATTTCGTACAAATACAGTGAGTCAACAGATTTAAGAGATAGAATAATTGAAAAGATGGGTGAAGATGCAAAATATTATAAAGGTGAAGATGGATATACGGAAGATATGTCTGATTTAAAAGCTGATACAATTAAAAAGAAGTTAAGAGATATGATGTATGATACTTCCGTCACTATTATTATTTTGTCACCCAAAATGACTGAAAGCAAATGGATAGATTGGGAAATTGAGTATTGTTTGAAAGATGAAACAAGAAAAGATAGAACATCGCATAAAAATGGTCTTGTAGGCGTAATTAAAAAAGTGAATGGTAATTATGATTGGTTTAAAGCAAAAGGCACAGACTGTCACGGTACTTCTATTACTAAATATAAGATGGATAAAGTCTTTGATATAATTTCAAATAATCATTTCAATTCTAAACCGGAGCAATGGCACTGTGACAAATGTAAGACATATGATTATATGAATGGCTCATATATTACATTTGTTGAAGAAGATGATTTTATAAATAACATTGACGAATATATTAACAATGCATATGACAAAAGCGAAAACGACGCTTCAGGATATGATATTTATTTACCATAATTAGTCCGTAGTTATTATCGGTGCCAGACGATACATAAAGGAGTGGGAACTATATGGCAGAAAAAAATCTAAGAGAAAATCCGTTTAGGGATGAAATATATGACTACTTAGTAGTTCATGGTTACAAAAAGAGCTATATGTCTGACTATGATTATAAACACGCTCTTGATACAGTAAAACTTTTTGAATTTCTTGAAAGCACACAATCAGATGAGTTGCAAAAGCTAAAAGATACTTACGGAGCTGCTTATAAAGACAGATATATTGAGCTTTTATGCAACAAAATAGAAGATCGTGGTCTTATAAAAGCCCTAACCGAATGGGTAGAAGACTATGCAAGCAATACAAAATTCAGCCTTGTCTATTTTAAGACAGGGCTTGAATCCATGTCCGAGAATATAGAGTTATACAGCAAAAATATTTTCTCGGTTTGTAAAGAGTTTGCATATGAAGATAAAGAAAACAGCTATCGTGTAGATTTGGCTTTATTTATCAACGGAATTCCTGTTGTTATGATTGAACTTAAAAAGCAAACCGCTGGGCAAAAAGCAGGCTTTGAAGGGACAAAACAATTCAAAACAACAAGAGATCCGAATCAGCTTTGTTTCAGTTTTAATAAGAGAACGTTGGTATATTTTGCTGTTGATGAAATGGTTGCATTTATGACCACAAGGTTAGACAAAAAAGAAACAAAATTCTTTCCTTTTAATCTTGGTGATGAAGATGGTGCAGGAAATCCTGTTGTAAAAGGGAAACATTCTACCTACTATTTGTGGGAAAACATTCTGCAAAAAGATATGCTTCTCAGAATCATAAGGGAGTTTATGTTTATTGATGATGAAGGTAATATGATATTCCCCAGATATCATCAGATTAGGGCTGTTTTGAGAAGTGAAAATGATGTAAAAGAAAACGGCGTTGGTGGAAGATATCTGATATGGCACAGTGCAGGTAGCGGTAAGACTAAAACTATTGCATGGCTTGCAAAACGTCTTATAAATTTAGAGGCATTCAACACCGTAATAATCATCAGTGACAGAAGGGTAATTGATGGACAACTTGGTGCTGAAATGTATAATGTTGATGGACATAACGGCAAAGGTGGCGTTGCACAACATATCGATACTACATCAGCAGAGCTTTTAAAAATGCTTGATAAAGGCGGATATATTATAGTTACTACACTTCAAAAGTTTAGACCTATCTTGAACGAAATACAACGGCATGAAGATAGAAAATATGCTATAATCATAGACGAGGCACACTCTTCAACTGCAGGGAAATCCATGTCTAAGGCATCGGAAACCTTAACCGGAAAATCTTTAAAAGAAGCCATTGAAATGGACGAGGTATATGAAAATCTCGAAGATGGACAAAATCAGATTCTTAAGAACAAAGATACTATAAAAAATACAAATAATGTTAGTTACTTTGCTTTTACGGCGACACCCAAAAAAGAAACAGTTGAGCTTTTCGGAAGCAGAACAGAACTTGGCAAGACATATTTTGACAAGTATTCTATGAAACAGGCAATAGAGGAAAAGTATATTTTAAATCCATTGCAGTGTTATACGAAATACAGTTCCAAATACAAAATTGACAAACTTAAAGACGATGATACCGAGTATGATTCTGCACGCTCTCAGCAAGCAATTTTTAATTATATTACAACATCTGAAGAAGTAGTTGATATGAAAATTCGGATTATTATGGATGACTTTGTTGAAAAGCGTCTTTCTTGGCTGGATGGTAAGGCGAAAGCAATGATTGTAACACCATCAAGAAAGCATGCTGTTTTGTACAAATTAGCAGTAGATGAATACTTGAAGAAACACGGATGCAATTTCAGAGCTTGTGTTGCGTTTACTGGAACAATCGAACTCGATGGTGTTAAATTCACAGAGGAAGAAATGAATTCAGAGTTCAGAGAGCAGGGTGTTCCTTACGACATTAAAAGTATCATAGCAAATCATGATGAACTCCGTGTTGTAATAGTCGCTGATAAATTGCAAACGGGATTTGACGAAAATAAATTATGTGTGATGTATCTTGATAAAAAACTCAGTAGTGCAGTAAAAGCAGTACAGACGATATCAAGACTCAATAGACCTGCAAAAAATAAAAAAACATATGTGCTGGATTTTGTAAATAATCAGGAGGATATTAAAGCGTATTTCACTATGTATTATGGCGGAGAAATTTATCTGCCAACGGAGAATGAAGCTGATCCTAATGTACTTTTTAAAAAGCGAGATGCCATTCTTGATTATTTTGTTATTACAATGTCCCAAATTGAGGAGATATATCAAAATATTCAAGGCGAAGAAACTACTTCAGGTGAATTAACCTCCGTTTTAGCAACTATAAAAAAATCGTATGACAAATTAGAAGATAAGAAAAAGAAAATCTTTTTAGGCGAACTGCATAAATTCAGTAAACTGTTCTATTACATCTCAATTGTTTATAATTCTTGGAATGAGGATATGAAGAATATTGCTGTTGTGTTTGATGTGGTGTATAATTTCTTATACGAGCAAGAAGATTCGGAAGTTGTAGATCCGGAAGCATTGGTAAGACTTATAGATTTTTCTGAACAAGTAGCTGCAGAAAATGAAGCATTGATATTACAAAAAGAAGATGTTGCGCTGGCTAAACTTGCAACGGAAGTTACTATTACAGAAAAATCATATTCTGTAATAGATGAAATTATTGAAAAGTTCAATTTGAAATATGCAGATGCAGAAAAAGAAATTGGAAATATTGTGTCAGAACTTAGCGAAGATGATTCTTTGGTTAGTAATGTGCGTGATAGCAACGAAAGTGCATACGAAGCAGCAATCACTGATAGAGTTACTTCGAAAATTACTGATGGATTGCTAGATAGTACCTTGTCCGGTGATACAGAAAGAGCTGATTTTTATGCTGAGTTAGGTAATGACAGATCGGTAATTGTTCAGATAACCAACGCAGTTATACGTAAGATAAAAAATATGTTGGTTGCAAGTTGACCAACGGAAAGGGACGAATATGTCAAAAGGAATAGTATATATTTTAATAAATCCATGTCTTGATGGATGGGTTAAAATCGGAATGACGGAACGAAATGATATTGATAGAAGGTTGAAAGAATTGAATACTCCAACAAACTTACCTTTATCTTATCGTTGCTATGCTACTTATGAAGTGGAACAACCGCTTGAAGTCGAAAAAAGAATTCATAGTATCATCGACAGAATTGATGATACTCTTCATGCAAGAGAACAATTAGAAAACGGGCGTATCAGAGAAAGAGAGTTCTTTAAGATTTCCCCTGAAACAGCATATGGAATATTTAAAGATATTGCAGCTCTTAGAAACGATACTGATAATTTAAGATTGTACCGACCTACACAAGAGCAGTCTCAGGAAGAAGAAATTGCGGAAGCAAGGACGAAGCGTTCTAATAATTCTTTTAAGCTTTTGAATATAGATGTCGGTGAAAAAATTTCTTTTCTTCATGATGAGAATATTGTGGCGAAAGTCGTTAATGATAAAAATAAAATAGAATATGAAGGAGAAATTTATTCTGTTACTGCGTTAGCTAGAAAACTTTTAATTGAACGACATGGATGGAGTGAGGACCTACATGTTAATGGTTGGAAATATTTTACTAAGAACGGACTTACGTTAAGTGACTTGCGTGACAGAATCGAAAACGAAGAAAGTGATGAAGATTAATTTCTCCAACCCCTTGCAAAAACACAAATATTATGTTAACATATAGATGATAACAAATTGATAACAGATACAACAAAACACAAAATAATTAAAAGATTTTAAGCGGAAACGGCGATGAAAACGGCTTAAAATCAGGTGATACAACGGGAATCACGTTATAACGCACCGAGTGGGAATAATAACAAGAAATCTCGAAAGCCTTTATTTACAAGAGTTTTCGGGATTTTTTATTGTTTATGAAAACCCCCGGATTGTCCGGGGTGTTCGGTAAAGCTTACAGCTATA
>JAEDEG010000012.1 GCA_016293435.1 Clostridia bacterium | reverse complement strand
ATTTCTTCGTCGGTCAGGGTCAGGGCATCATCAAAGGAATAGTAGGATTCCGACGCCAGCTGCAGTTCCAAAATCATCTGCGATACCGCATTGTTCCACAGTTTGGCAGGGAGCTTAGCAACCGGCTCCGCACCGCTGCTGACGGTTTCCTTGACGGGAAGGTCCTCAAACAGGGCGGGCAGTCCGTCGGAGATATAGCCCTGTATCAGTTCGGGAATCAGGTCGGCAAGCAATGCCTGGTCGGACGGACGCAGTGCGGTATAGGGATAGACGATACCGCTGTCGTCAGCGGTAATCACCACACGGCGGGCGTCTTCCAGCCAGTCGACTTGGGCGTTCAGACCCTCCGATACGGCACGGACGGGAACCAAGGTGCGGTCGTCAATCAGCCGTGCCGGAACATCCAGAACCACAACCTCGCCGTTTTTCAGCATCTCGGTATTGTCCACGGAAATCCGAATCTCCGTATCGCCTTTGACCGCAACGGCGGTTTGGGTGGCGTCCTCCCAGCGGACGGTGGCACCGAGGGATTCAAAGATGACACGGAGCGGAACCAAGGTGCGGTCTGACTCGATAACGGGGGCAGTATCAAACAGCAGACGGTACCCGTTGACCGTCACCGTGATAGTTTCTTCTGCCGCGGCAATTCTGCACGGAAAACATAGCAAAAATAATGCGACAAAAGGAATTAAAAAGCGTTTCATATACAATCTCCTCTCTGCTCCGTATCTTCGTGGGATATGTCAAATATACACTCTTTTATGCAGAATGTCAATATCCGAAAGAAAAGAAAAATTTTCGTATAAATTGCAATATATAATGTACACAAATATTAAGCGACATTACATTCAAGATTAAACTTTCTGATTACAAGAAGGTTATCGCTGTAATAGACACCAATTGAATAAAGTTTTTGCATTTGTTTGCAAAAATTTGACAAATTTAATTGTTTGTGTTATTATAGCAAACGATAAAATGGTGTCATAATGTCTGCCCAAAAAGAATTGGAAAACAGGGATTTATACCTGAATAAGCTTATATCATTTTGCGATATGGAGCCCGTTAAAGTGATAACCGGCATAAGACGTTGCGGAAAGTCATCCTTATTAAAGTTTATGGTTAAGTATCTTAAAGAAAAAGGAATCGAGGAAGAACGCATAATAGAAATGAATTTCGAATCCTTTGAGTTTAAAGATATGACAGAAAAATAATTCTATAATTATGTTAAAGAAAGATGTATTCCTCAAAAAAGAATGTACTTTTTCAGTGCGAGAGCGTGGCACAATAGGAGACTAACTATGCAAATACAAAATACTCTGAAAATGAATATCCCCCCATGCATATCAAAAGTGCTCAGCGTGCTTTATTCATCAGGCTTTGAGGGATATCTTGTGGGCGGCTGTGTGAGAGATGCCATGATGGGCAAAACACCTCACGATTTCGACCTCACAACCAATGCCACCCCCGATGAAATGCTTGAAATTTTTTCGGGCTATCGTATTATCGAAACGGGTTTGAAGCATGGCACGGTAACCGTTGTTTCAAGCGGCGAAAATGTTGAAATAACCACATATCGCATAGACGGCGAATATCTTGATAACCGTCGCCCGTCGGAGGTTTCTTTTACCCGTAATCTATGCGAAGATTTGTCAAGGCGTGATTTTACTGTAAATGCACTTGCCTATAGCCCTCGCGACGGTCTTGTAGATGTCTTTGGCGGTGTCAGCGACTTGGAGCATAAGGTCATCAAATGTGTTGGCGAAGCTGACAAGCGTTTCAACGAAGACGGTCTGCGTATTATGAGAGCACTGCGTTTTTCATCGGTGCTTGATTTTGATATTGATGCTTCAACTGCCAAAAGCATTCATGCAAATAAACATCTTCTTACAAACATCTCCGCCGAGAGAATTTATACCGAATTTAAAAAGCTTGTGTGCGGTATCAGAGCACCCGAGCTCATATGCTCCTATGCCGATGTGTTTGGTGAAGTTTTTCCTCAGGTTGCTCAAAATACCAATGCTTTTTGCGCCAATGCTCAAAAGATGGACAAAATAAAACCTGTATATATAAATCGCATAGCCTCTCTTTTGTATGGCTTTGGCAAGGCCGATGTCAGAGGCTTTATGCATTGTCTGAAGCCCGATACCTACAGTATAGACACTGTTTCTGCACTTTGCACACTTGCGTCCCAACCGCTTGGATCAGACAAAATATCCGTAAGATATATGATGTCAAAGCACAGTGATGAATTTATTATGGCTTTGGCAGACATCAAAAATATATATTCGCCCGATTTTGAATGCAAAAAGTTTTTGAATTCGTATAATGCTCAAAAAATTCAAAATCCGTGCGTAACTCTCAAGCAGCTTTCAATTACGGGCTCCGACCTGATTGATGCGGGTGTTGAGCGCGGACCTCGGGTAGGGGAGCTTATGAATGATGCTCTCTGTGCGGTAATAGAGGATCGATGCATCAATACAAAAGAAGCTGTTTTGGAATATATAAAGAGCCAATTGTAAATTTTGACAAGATAGCTAAGTTATATAACCGCAATTTCATATAAAAAACAAATTGTAGATTTTGTGTGCTTGTGATATAATATACCCGAATATTTTCGAAAAATGACATAAAATATACGGAGGATTAATCATGAAGGCAGCTGTACTTCTCATTTTAGTAATATTAGCTACGGCATTTCAAAATGTTATCAAAAAAATATACGGTGTCAAAGCAGACGGAAAGGGTACATTCATATTCTCGTCAATTGTCTGTGCGGCAGCTGCAATTTTCTTTCTGCTTACCGATCGCGACGGATTTACTTTTAATTCGTCTCTCATACCATATTCGTTAATATTTGCTGTTGGTTATGCGTCAATTACGGTATTTTCTGTGCTTGCAATCAAATGCGGCTCTCTCGCGCTTTCGTCGCTCATTTTTTCCTATTCGCTTATGGTACCGGCACTTTTCGGCATCATATATTACGGTGAGCCCACATCATGGAAGCTCTATGCGGGGCTGGCTCTGCTTGTTATCTCACTTGCTCTTGTAAACAAAGAAGAGGGCGAAATCACCATTTCTCTCAAATGGATTATATATGTTGTTCTCGCATTTTTGGGCAACAGCCTTTGCCTTGTGGTAATGCAGGTTCAGAACGTAGACTTTGACACAAAGCTCAGCAGTGAATTTATGGTGATTGCTCTTGTTATTGTTGCTGCAGCAATGGCAATTATGGCGGCAATATTTGAAACAAAAGAAATTGCTCCGGCCATGAAAAAAGCTTGGTATATGCCCATATTAAACGGCACTGCCAACGGACTGGCTAACTTTATGATATTACTCCTATACACTATCGGCATGTCGGCATCAATAGTTCAGCCGGTAAGCTCCGCCGGAGGAATTATTGTAACAGCGGCAATTTCTCTGTTCATATATCACGAAAAACTCTCCAAATATCAGATTGCCGGTGTTATTCTCGGAACAGTCTCGGTTGCTTTTTTGTCATTGTAAGTTCTGATACAGAACATTTCAATGCATCTGTTTTGACTTTGTAATTTCATAATCACAAAACAGATGGAGCTTTTTTCTGTAATATTCCACATCAACCGTTATACCGTCAAAGGCTTCGGCTCCGCAGTATATAAGCTCAGCATATCCCCATTTTTTGTATATGGCTTTGTTATGCAGATCGCCGGGCTCAACACCAAGCGTAAGATATTCAAAGCCCATCAATTTAAGGTGATTTTCCATAAAGTTATACAGTTTTGAAAAATATCCCATACCGCGCATATCTTCTCTTGTAAAAAAGGCAGAGAGATACGCGGTTTTTTCGTCCATAATCCTATCAATGTTTTGCGTATGTATGTCATGTACGGATATTGTGGCATTTCCCTCACATATTGGTTCGCCGTCCAAAAAGCCAAAAAAATAAAGCTTTGTTTCATTTTCGGCATCAATAAGGCGTCTTTCTTTTTGAGCTCTAACGGTTTCGGGTTCATCGGATACGGAAATTTTTTTGTTAAATATTTCTTCGAGTTCAAATTTATCTACAATTTTTGTTAAATATTTATGCATTATTACAACCCCTTTTATGTTATTATATAATATGAAGAGATTACTGTCAATTTTGTGTACAGGATTGATATATAAATTTAATCAGAACGGAGGATGAATTTTGAAAAATAAAAAGAAAATAAGCAAGCTTCTGTTTTTCTCAAAGTACTATAAGCCATACATAGGAATAATTATACTTGATCTTTTGTGTGCAAGTCTTTCTACCGTGTGTGAGCTTGTTTTGCCAATGATTGTGCGCTATATCACCCAGACGGCTGCGCTCGGTGCATCGCCTTTGCTTATCGGCACAGTACTCAGAATGGGACTTTTGTATATGTTTTTACGCTTGGTCGATACCGCGGCAAACTATTACATGGCAAACACCGGTCACGTTATGGGCGCCCACATTGAGACCGATATGCGCCGCGATTTGTTTTCGCATCTCATGAAACTGTCCTACAGCTACTATGACAATGCCAAAGTAGGTCAGATAATGTCACGCATATCAAATGATCTTTTTGATATTACAGAGTTTGCGCACCATTGCCCCGAGGAGCTTTTTATATGCGGCATAAAAATTATCGGCTCTTTTATTATTCTGAGCGGCATCAATCTGCCACTTACTCTTATGCTTTTTGCTCTTCTTCCGCTTATGCTTATATCCGTTGCGTTTTTTCGCAAGGGCATGAAAGATGCATTCAAAAAGCAAAGAGAGCAGATAGGCGAGCTCAATTCTCAGGTTGAAGATTGTCTGCTTGGCATCAGAGTGGTAAAGAGCTTTGCCAACGAAGAAAAAGAAAAAGAACGCTTTGAAAAAGGTAACACACAGTTTTTCAACCGCAAAAAGACTTCATACAAATATATGGCTCGCTTTCAGGCATGTACCCGTTTTTTTGACGGTGTAATGTATGTGGCGATTATTGTTGCGGGCTCTCTATTTATGATAAAAGGGTATATTACCGCAGCAGACCTTGTCGCATATATTTTGTATATACAAACTCTTATTACCTCTATAAGAAAGATCGTAGAATTTACCGAGCAATTCCAAAAGGGTATCACCGGTATCGAGCGTTTTACGGAGATTATGGAAGTAAAGCCCGAAATTGAAGATTATCCCCAAGCTGTAGAGCTGAAAAATGTAAGTGGTGATATCTGCTTTAATAACATAACTTTCTCATATTCAGCCGATGGCGGAGAGGTTTTGTCAAATATATATATCGATGTCAAAAAGGGTGAGAATATTGCAATCGTAGGTCCCTCAGGCGGTGGAAAGACCACCCTTTGCAGCCTCATACCGCGGTTTTATGAGCTTAGCGGGGGCGATATAACCATAGACGGCATATCCATAAAGGATATAAAGCTCAGGTCACTTCGCGACAGCATAGGTGTTGTACAGCAGGATGTTTACCTTTTCAGCGGTACGGTAAAAGAAAATATTACCTATGGTAAGAGAGATGCAACAGACGAAGAAATCATAAAAGCTGCCAAAAATGCCGACGCTCATGAGTTTATAATGTCACTGCCCGACGGCTACGACACCTATGTAGGCGAAAGAGGTATCAAGCTCTCGGGCGGTCAGAAGCAGAGAATTTTCATTGCAAGAATCTTTCTCAAAAATCCGCCGATTCTCATTCTCGATGAGGCAACCAGCGCCCTTGATAATGAGAGTGAGCTCATTGTGCAAAAATCTCTCGAACGCCTTGCCAAAAACCGCACAACCTTTACCATTGCACATCGCCTTACCACTATCAAAAATGCCACCAAGATAATAGTGCTCACTAAAGACGGTATTTCCGAAACAGGAACTCACTCCGAGCTAATGGCAAAGGGGGGCGATTATGCCAAGCTCTACGGCTTGTATACTTCAATTTAAAATTATTTGTAATTTAACATTTTTTAAATAAAAGAGTACAAAATCGTACCTCCCAATCGTTAGACTTTTTGTCTGACCTTTGGGGGGTTTTAATTTAATCTTTAAAAATAACATTTATGCTCCGATATATATGCAAAATTGGAGGTAAAAAGAGCAAAAGAAAAGCAGAGCCTTAAAATCTCTGCAAAATCTTTTGTGATTATTTGGAAAAAATAAAAAGTGCAATTGAAGTTATTATGAAAAGAAATGCAACAACTGCTGTACATTTAGCAAGAATACCGTCCATCGATCTTGCTTTGTTCTTGCCAAAGAAGGTTTCAGCACCGCCGGCAATTGAACCGGAAAGACCCTGCTGTGCACCTGACTGAAAAAGAACTATAGCAATCAGAGCAATTGAGAGAATAACTTGTATTATTGTCAAAGCCAATGTCATAAGATATACACCTCCATACCAAATCAAACTATTTTAGTTATTATACCACAATTAATTCCAATTTGCAAGTGAAAATTGAAAAATATAAATTTTTTTCTTCGACCCGACTTTACATTTTTTTCGCCCTCTGTCGCATATAATATAACAAGAGGTGGACATATGAAAACCATAGTATATGTTGACATGCTTTTTCTGGTAAATTTTATAATAAATATGATACTACTGAAAATTACGGAGATTTTTCTGCGCTATAAGTCCGGTACGGTGCGAATTTGCCTTTCTTCTGCCATAGGTGCAGTATATGCTGTGTGTATGTTTTTTCCAAAAATTGATTTTTTGTACATATTTCCCTTTAAGATGGCAATTTCGGTAGTTATGGTGATTATAGCATATCCCAAATTCGGATTTGTCAAAACAATTCGTAGCTGTGCAGTGTTTTATCTTGTATCATTTACCTTTGCCGGCATACTTTTAGCGTTGATATACTTCACAGATTTTGCCGACGGCACATCACCGGTTGTAAAAAACGGTATTTTCTATTTCGATATATCTCTGTGGGCTCTTGTTGCGGCCTCTGCCATAGCTTATCTTGTTATAAAAATTGCCTCGGCGGTATTTTCCAGAAATAAGCTGCTCGGTATACGCAGCTTGTGTATTACCTTGTCGGGCAGAGAGTGCACAATACCTGCCCTGTCCGACACAGGCAATCTTCTAACAGATCCTGTGACCAATTCATCTGTTGTTATTGCCGAAAAGTCAGAGCTTGAGATTCTTTTTCCGGACGGTGTGCCCGATTTGAGCTATCCTGCCGAAAGCAAAGTAAGGATCCGCGTTATACCTTATTCCTCTCTTGGCAACGAGCAGGGCATGATGCTTGGCTTTGTACCCGATCGCATCACTGTAGACGGTAAAGTAGCCCGCGATGTTGTAGTGGGTATAAGCGAAAAAGCACTGTCATCAGCAAATGAATATAACGCATTGTTCAACCCGAATATATTAAATCAGAACCGGAGGTTATAAATTATGCAGATACTGACCAATCTGCCAAGCAGCTTCAAAAAAATCATTTATTCTATTTTGTCGGTACGGGAGGTACACTATATTGGCGGTCCGCTCAGTCTGCCGCCCCCTCTCGAAAAAGACGAAGAAGAAAAATATATAGCTATGCTTTCCAACAATCGAAAAGAAGCAAAATCGGTGCTTATAGAGCGCAATCTCAGACTGGTGGTCTATATTGCCAAAAAATTTGAAAACACCGGTGTTAATATCGAAGATTTGATATCCATAGGCACCATAGGTCTTATTAAGGCTATAAATACCTTCAATCCTCAAAAAAATATCAAGCTGGCCACATATGCGTCAAGATGTATCGAAAATGAGATTCTGATGTATCTTCGCAAAAACAATAATCGTCGCAGTGAGATATCAATAGACGAGCCTCTCAATGTAGATTGGGACGGTAACGAGCTTCTTTTGTCCGATATCCTCGGCACCGACTCAGACGTGGTTTATCACGATATCGAAAATGAGGTGGACAAACAGCTCCTGACCATTGCTCTTGAGCATCTTTCCGACCGCGAAAAAAATATTATGGAGCTTCGATTCGGCGTCAATAACCGTAGCAGAAAAACGCAAAAGGAGGTAGCCGATTTGCTCGGCATATCCCAATCGTATATTTCAAGACTCGAAAAAAGGATTATCCAGCGTATGAAAAAGGATATTACCAAGATGATATAAAAATGATATAGACTAAAAAAATTTTTCAAAAACATCTTGACAAAATATATAAAAACGAGTATAATACAAACAGTTGAACGATTGTTCAATTGTTTGTATTGTTTTTTGTATACACGGAGTGCTTTGCTCCGCCATAGATAAAAAGGAGGCAATTCAATGAACAAAACTCAAGACGCACCCATGTGTGAGCACAAATGCATACACCCGGACTTTGTCAGCGAGGTCAAACATCATATGGCAGATGAGAGCAAGCTTTTTGAGCTTGCAGAGCTATACAAGGTTTTTGGTGATTCAACCCGCATCAAGATTCTCTACTGCCTTTTTGAAGAAGAAATGTGCGTGTGTGATATTGCCGAGGTGCTTTCCATGACAACCTCAGCCATTTCACATCAGCTCCGGCTTTTAAAACAAGCCAAGCTTGTTCGCTTTCGCCGCGATGGCAAAACCGTATACTATTCACTCGACGATGACCATGTACGAACCATTATCGGTATCGGTATGGAGCATATCGCTCATTCGTGAGATAATCCTTGTATTATTTAAACCGCTAAAGAATAGGAGATATTTTAAAATGAAAAAGATTTTGAGAGTTACAGGCATTGATTGCGCACACTGTGCAGCAAATTTAGAATCGATTATCAAAAAGACGGCTGGCATAACAGACGCCAAAGTCAACTTTTTGCTCGAAAAGGCAATTATAAAATATGAAAGTGACGAAGCTTTGAAAAATGCAGTCAATGCAGGCAAAGCAGCATTTCCCGACTGCGAATTTAAGGGGTGAGGTACTATGTCATATCTTTCACGCTCCCAAAAATTCAATTTACTGCGCATAGCGGTATCGCTGATGTTACTTGCTTTGTATTTTACTCTAAACAGTTTGTATAAATTGAATTTATGTTATACGCTTTTAATTCTTACAGCGGCATATATCATATCCGGCTGTGATGTCTTGTATGAGGCACTGAGAAATATTTTCAGAGGCAAGCTTTTAGACGAAAATTTTCTTATGTCTATCGCAACTGTCGGAGCCTTTGCCCTCGGTGACTACAGCGAAGCTGTGGCCGTAATGGTTTTCTATCAGGTGGGTGAGCTTTTTCAGAGTTATGCTGTCGGCAAGAGCAGACGTTCTATTGCAGAACTCATGGATATCTGCCCCGAATATGCCAATGTGTATTGTGACGGAGTCTTAAAATCCGTCGAACCCAATGAGGTAAACGTTGGAGATATCATAGTGGTAAAGCCCGGTGAGAAAATTCCGCTTGACGGTATAGTGCAAAAAGGTACATCAAGGCTTGATACCTCTTCTATTACAGGAGAGAGTGTAAGCAGTTATATATCAGAAGGGGATACTGTCTATAGCGGAAGTATAAACCTCAATTCACTTCTTGAAATAAAAGTAACCAAAACCTACGAAAATTCAACTGTTTCAAAAATACTTGAGCTTGTGGAAGAAGCGTCGTTCAATAAGTCGAAAAGTGAGAACTTTATCACTGCGTTCTCCAAGGTGTACACTCCGATTGTGGTGGGATTTGCTCTTGCATTGGCTTTAATAATGCCGATTTTTTTGGGTGCATTTTCGCTTTGGCTAAAGCGAGCGCTTATCTTTTTGGTTGTGTCGTGTCCGTGTGCACTTGTAATTTCGGTACCGCTCTCTTTTTTTGCAGCAATCGGATGTGCCTCATCACGAGGAATACTTATCAAGGGGTCCAACTGGCTTGAGCTATTGGGCAAAGCTCAGACCGTTGTTTTTGACAAAACAGGAACTCTTACCAGAGGCAATTTTACAATCACATCATGCAATCCCGCCGATGGTGTTGACACCGAAGCTCTGCTTTTTGCGGCATCTGCGTGTGAATATTTCAGCGATCATCCGATAGCCAACGTAATAAAAGAAGCATCTCCCATAAAATATCCCGAAAAAATATCAGGCTTCGAAAATTTTGCGGGTCTCGGTGTAAAGGCCGTATATGAGGGTAAAATTTTTCGCTGCGGCAACGAGAAATATATTTCTTCTTATGTGAAGTGTGGCTTTGAAGTCGCCGATGCTCCCTCGGTTGTATATGTTTGTGAAGATAACAGATTTCTCGGCTGCATAGTCGTATCCGACGAAATCAAGCCCCAATCCAAAGAGATATTTCAAGACCTCACAAAGTTCGGCATATCATCTGCAATACTCACAGGCGACCGCCAAAGCAGTGCCGCTTATGTGGCGCGTGAGCTTGGATGCACCGATGTACGCAGCGAGCTTTTGCCTGAAGACAAAACAAGCGAGCTTCAAAAAATTATAGCTTCAAAGTCAAAGGGTAGATCGGTTGTATATGTTGGTGACGGCATAAACGATGCGCCGGTGCTTGCTATGGCAGATGTTGGCATAGCAATGGGAAGCCTTGGCTCAGATGCCGCAATCGAGGCCGCCGATATCGTTATAATGGATGATGATATATCCAAAATATCCTTTGCATATTCACTGTGCCGCAAGACCAATAAGATTGTAAGACAAAATGTTGCGTTTGCAATCGGAATAAAGCTTTTGGTAATGGTATTTGCAGCCATAGGCTACAGCAATATGTGGGCGGCAATCTTTGCGGATGTCGGAGTTGCGGTGCTTGCAATACTAAACTCATTCAGATGCTTTAAAAACTAAAAATTATTAATGTTTTGTAAATTTTTCTTCTGTTTTCTTGAATTTAACAATTAATTGAAGTATAATAAATAGTATGTTAGGGCAAAAAGTGCTCTTGGCATACTATTTTATTTTGAAGGGAGATGTGGTGTTGAAAGGCTATTTCAAATATATTAAACCACATATTTTATTCTTTATTTTTGGCCCATTGTTTATGATAACCGAGGTAGTCGGCGAGGTTTTGATGCCGCGCCTTTTGTCTTTGATTATCGATAGCGGCATAATAAGCGGCAACGCCGAAAGCACTGCCTACATAATAAAAGTTGGCATAGGCATGGTTTTTACAGCCATCATGATGATGTGCGGCGGAGTGCTTGGCAACTATTTTGCAATCAGGGCTTCGGTCGGATTTGCGAGCGATCTGAGAGGTGATTTGTTCAAAAGAGTACAAACCTTTTCGTTCAAAAATATCGATAAATTTTCCACCGGTTCGCTTATCACCCGTATTACCAACGACGTAACCCAGATGCAAAACGTTATCCGCATGAGCCTCGTAATGCTTCTGAGAGCACCCGGTATGCTCATTGGTGCACTTATAATGGCAATTACAATCAATGCAAGATTAGCTATGGTAATTGCAGTTGTTATTCCGGTGCTTGCGGCGGCAATTATTTTTATAATGGCAAAGGCTTTTCCCAGATTTAATATCATGCAAAAAAAGCTGGATAAACTCAATTCCGATATTCAGGAAAATCTCACTAATGTCAGAGTTGTCAAGTCCTTTGTCCGTACCGAGTTTGAAAGAAAAAAATTTTTCCAATCCAACACAGACCTTCGCGACAACACTCTGCGTGCCATGAGCCTTGTTATAAAAACCGGACCGATCATGACTCTAATGATGAATATAACCACCATTGCTGTTCTTTGGTTTGGCGGCAATTTTGTAATATCGAACTCTATGAATGTTGGTGAGCTTACCGCCTTTACAACCTATATTGTTCAGATACTCATGTCACTTATGATGGTTTCCATGATAATTTTGCAGGCATCCAGAGCCCTCGCTTCATCAAAACGTATTAAAGAAGTTCTTAATACGGAGTCTGATATTTCAGACGAAAATGCTTTGCAAAAAGAAAAGCGTGTAGAAGAGGGCAAAGTGGAGTTTAAAAACGTAAGCTTTAGCTATAATCCCGATTTTCAAAATAATGTTCTCGAAAATATCAGCTTTACGGCAAACCCCGGTGAATGTGTGGGCATTATCGGTGCAACAGGCTCGGGCAAAACAAGCCTCGTACAGCTTATTGCACGTCTTTATGATGTTACCGCCGGCAGTATTTTGGTTGACGGAACCGATGTCAGAGATTATTCTCTCTACAATCTTCGCGAGGGAGTTGGAATGGTATTACAAAAAAATACCCTCTTTAGCGGTACCATATCCGAAAATATTCGCTGGGGCAAAGAAGAAGCAACCGATGAAGAAATACAAGCTGCAGCAAATAATGCTCAGGCTCATGGCTTTGTTACCTCCTTTACCGATGGCTACGAAACCGAGCTCGGCCAGGGCGGTGTCAATGTATCGGGTGGTCAGAAGCAGCGCCTTTGTATAGCCAGAGCACTTATAAAAGCTCCCAAAATACTCATATTAGACGACAGTACCAGCGCAGTCGATACTGCCACCGAAGCCCGCATACGCGACGCATTTTCAAATGAACTGCGCGGTACCACCAAGATAATTATTGCTCAGCGCATAAGCTCGGTTATGGATGCCGACAAGATTATCGTTATAGACGACGGTAAAATAGTAGGGCAGGGCAGTCACAACGAGCTTTTGCCAAATAATGAATATTACCGTGAAATATATTATTCTCAGCATGAAAAGGAGGAGAAATGATGGATAACATTCAAAAAAAAGAACGTCTCCTCAAAAGATATAGTTCACATGCCAATCCCCAAATCAGTCAAATGCCCAAAGGTCCCGGCGGCCCGGGAGGACCGAGAGGCAGAACAATCGGAAAAGGCGGCAAACCCAAAAATACTTATGCCACAATAAAGCGCCTCGGCTCCTATATTGCCAAAGATAAGCTGAAAATTGCAATTGCCTTTGTATGTGTTCTTGTAACAGCAGCTTCAACCCTTGCCGGCTCATATATGCTCCGCCCGATTATTAATAACTACATTGTTCCGGGTAATATAAAAGGACTTGTTGCTGCACTCGGTCTTATGGCTGTTGTATATCTGGCAGGAGTCATATCTTCATATCTGCAGTCAAAAATTATGATTGGCATTTCCCAAAGGGCACTTTGCCGCATCAGAGAAGAGCTTTTTGATAAAATGCAAAGCCTTCCAATAAAATTCTTTGACAAAAACCCCAACGGCGAGCTCATGAGCCGCTTTACCAACGATGTAGACACAATAGGGGAAATGCTTAACAGTACCATCGTTCAGCTTTTCTCGGGATGTATAACCATAGTTGGTACCTTTTTGCTTATGATATACACCAACTGGAAATTAGCAATCATAACAATTGTCATGATTCCGGTGTTTATCCGTGCGGCGGGTTTTCTTGCCAAACGCAGCCGCAAATATTTTTCGGCTCAGCAGGCGGCACTTGGTGCAGTAAACGGTTATGTTGAAGAAAGTGTTTCCGGTCAAAAGGTAATAAAAGTGTTTAACCATGAGCAAAGAGCGAATGAGGAGTTCGAGATTCTCAACGAGGAGCTTCGCTCCAAACAGCTCAAGGCACAGTTTTTCGGTTCTGTCATGGGTCCGGTTATGGGAAACCTAAGTCAAATTAACTACGCACTTACCGCAACAATCGGCGGTCTGATGTGTGCTCTTAGCAGATTCGATGTGGGTGGGCTTGCGGTGTTTGTAAATTATTCCCGCCAGTTCAGCCGTCCCATCAATGAAATTTCGATGCAGGTTTCTAATATCTTTTCCGCACTTTCGGGTGCAGAGAGAGTGTTTGCGGTAATGGATGAACAGCCCGAGGCGGATGTGGATAACAAGCCCGACATAGGCACAGTTTACGGTGATGTAGAGCTAAATGGTGTTTCCTTTGGCTATAATCCCGATAAACAGGTGCTTAAGGATATCACACTCAAAGCTCAAAAAGGGCAGAAAATTGCATTTGTCGGCTCTACAGGTGCCGGCAAAACCACTATCACCAATCTGATTAACCGTTTTTACGAAATCGAGACCGGCACAATTCTTTTTGACGGCAAAGATATTAAAAATTACAGCAAAAACAGCCTCAGAAAAAATATCGCAATGGTATTGCAGGATACTCACCTTTTTACCGGCACGGTTATGGAAAATATTCGCTACGGCCGTCTTGATGCCACCGATGATGAAGTTATTCAGGCGGCAAAAACAGCGAGCGCCCATTCCTTTATCATGCGCCTGCCCAAAGGCTACGACACAGTTTTAGAGGGCGATGGTTCTAATCTCAGTCAGGGTCAGCGTCAGCTTCTAAATATTGCCAGAGCGGCTGTTTCCAAGGCTCCCATACTTGTTCTCGATGAAGCAACAAGCTCTGTCGACACCCGTACCGAAAAGCATATAGGACACGGTATGGATAGGCTTATGAAAGACCGTACTACCTTTATTATTGCGCACCGTCTTTCCACCATACGTAATGCCGATACCATAATGGTGCTCGAAAACGGAGTTATTGTAGAGCGCGGCACTCACGAGCAGCTTCTCGAAGAAAAGGGCAGATACTATCAGCTTTATACCGGTGCGCTTGAGCTTGATTAATTTTAATATTTAATCACAAAAAATCCCTCACCGTCATATAATGTTATTAACATTATAGGAGGTGTGGGATTATGTTTTTGAAAAATATTATGAAAAAGCTGTGGGGCTTTTGCATTCTCGGGTTTGTCACGGGCGTTTTTGTAAGCTTTATCCTACCTCCTGTTATAATAGCCATTATAGAGGGCATAATTCTTGCAGTACTTTGCATAGCAATATATTGCTGCAGGTAACTGGTTTGTACTTAAAAATTATTTTGTATCGGAGGAATTTTTATGAAAGTTGTTGTATGGAATGCGCCTGGTTTTTTCAGAAAAATACTCAAAAAGATTTTTAAAATAAATAATGAATAAAAAAGTGATAATTGGAATTTGTCATTGACAAATTCCAATTTATATTTTCGTTATGAATCGTGAATTTCTATTGACAATAAGCAGATATTATAATATAATAATCTGTATAGTTTGCTGAGAAATGGGTGGTTCTTCCAAATTTCGATACATTACATTAATGCCGATCCGGCAAACAGACACAGCATGTAAATAGCCGTCATTTCATATAATATTTCTAAATAATATGGAGAAAAATATATGTTTGATTTTACTGATAAAGTTGCGGTTGTTACCGGTGGTGCCCGCGGCATCGGCAAGTGCATCGCAGAGGAATTTAAAAAATCGGGTGCAAAGGTCTGCATTATCGACCTAAATGAAAACGAATATTTTGTAGGCGACCTTGCCGATAAGGATGTATTGCATAAATTTGCAAATAAAGTAATAGCAGACTTTGGCAAGGTGGATTTTCTTATCAACAATGCCGCACCCAAAATGTGCGGAATTGAAAATGCAAGCTATGAAGACTTTGAATATGCACTAAAGGTGGGTGTTACAGCTCCGTTTTATCTTTCAAAGCTATTTGCTCCTTATTTTAACAAAGGTGCAAGCATTGTAAATATATCCTCCTCAAGAGATAGGATGAGTCAGCCGCAAACCGAGAGCTATACTGCGGCAAAAGGCGGAATCTCGGCGCTTACCCACGCACTCTCGGTAAGTCTTTCGGGGCATGTGCGTGTTAACTCTGTTTCTCCCGGCTGGATTGATACGTCTTTTAGGGCTTATGACGGTGCAGACGCCGTTCAACAGCCTGCCGGCCGAGTGGGAAATCCTCTTGATATTGCAAATATGGTGCTCTATCTTTGTTCTGATTTGTCAGGATTTATCACCGGAGAAAACATTTGCATAGACGGCGGTATGACAAGGCAGATGATTTATCACGGAGATTACGGCTGGTCATTGGATACAGAAAATAGGTGAATCTAATGAAGAAAATATTATGTATTACATCAGCTCTAAATGCCGCATACCATATTCAAGAGATACGGTATGCGGCATTTACCGATGAGCTTTTTCATCAATATTACTACACGCACCAAGCAGGTTAAATTTATTTTACAAGCTTATTCTTCAAGCTCTTTTATATATTCTCTCAAAGCTTTATATCCTTTTTCTATACCGACTAAGCAGTCTTCGCTTCCTTCATACTCAATAGAAAGCGTTTCGTCATAACCCTGAGATTTTAATATTGCAATGCACTGCTTAATAGGTACAATACCCTGACCGATAATTGTTCCCTGCAGCTTGTTGCAACCTCTTGTGAAAAAGCCGTCCTGAATATCTTCTTTACTGTCAAATGGGAAAAACAGCATATCCTTTGCATGAGCATGAAATGCGTAGCGTGCCAAACGTGATACCGCAGTTGCGGGATTTTCATCAACACAGGTAAAGTTGCCCATATCAACCAGCAGACCAAAATTGTCGTGGTTTACTGCATTAAACAGTCTTTCCACTCTGTCGCTGTCCTGACAAATCAAGCCATGGTTTTCGACCATTGTTTTGATTCCCAGAGCTTTGGCATATTCGGTCACTTCTCTTATTCCGCGCACAATCTGCTCAAGGGCAAGGTCAAAACTTCTCACACCTTTTAGGTCTGATACGACATCATGTCTCATGAGCTTTACTCCAAGTATTGCCGCCTCGTCAAGCCTTTCTTTAAGCCTGTTTATCTCTTCGGTATATTCTTCTTCTGTTTTACACACGAGGTTTGCCCCCACGGTATAGCAGGTTATTTCAATGCCCAATCTTTTTGCTTCATCGGCAATTTTTTTAGCATATTCCTTTTTGGTTGAACCATCGTGAGGCATCAGTTCTGTAAATTCAATTGCATCAAAGCCAATTTCCTTTGCCTTGACCACCGTATCAAGCTGAGACATTTTCCCTTGGTTTATGTATTGCTGAAACGAATATGAGCTTACACCTATTTTCATAACAAACTACCTCTTTTCATTTACTTTTATTGCACAATCGGTTTTGTATTCCAAAATAATTTCATCAATATAATCTGCGCAAATGCATCCGCTTTCAGGATTTTTAACGCTTGTTATACCTCCTCTAACGTTTGCACTTACATCGCTTTTTTCAAACGACAGATCACAGTTTGTCATCTCACAGTTTTCGAGCACAAGTCCTTTTGCATAACATAGGGGCTGAGTGCCGATGATTTTGCAATTTACAAAGCGCAAATTTTCGGAGTACCATCCAAGGTATTCTCCATTTACCGTGCTGTCATACACGGTTACGTTTTTGCAGTGCCAGAATGCATCCTTTGTGTTTAGAATACTGTTTTTTATAACAGAATTTTCTGTATACTGAAATGAGTATTTTGCAGTCATTTCAAGTTCGGTTATTTCCAGATCCGCGCATTTCAAAAACGGATACTCCGATGTCATTTTGGTATTTTTAATTGTAATATCATTACAAAACCATCCAAACTCGCTCGAATTGATTTTGCAGTCTGCTATTTCCACACCTTCGCACTCTCTCAGTGCTTTTATACCGCCAAGATACGATTTTTTTATTACCATGTTTTTATCATACCACATTGCAGCACGGCAGGTATCGGTCATTTCAATATTTTCGGCCACGGCTCCGGTTGTATGCCAAAAAGGGTACCTGAGCACAAACCTGCAGTCTTTCACAATAATGTCTGAGGTTTCTTTGAGTGCAGATTCACCGTCGGCAGGACCCTCAAAACGGCAGTTCTCAATTTTTGCATTCTTAATTCCATACAATGCCCGTTCTTCATCGTATGTAGTATTTTTGTATAAATTCATTTTATTGCCTTTCGATATTTGACTTATTTTATTTTTTGTGATATAGTCATTATAAATGCAAATGCGAACATAATCAAGTCTTTTTTCATTTTTTGTCAAAAATGAATGAAAGGATAACCTATATGAATAACACTGCTAATATTTTGGATTTTAAATCCTCGGGCAATATAACTGTCCGTCGGATGATAGCCATGGTAGCGCGGCTGAGTATTCCCGCCGTTACGGCTCAGATTACAGCGGTCATAATGCAATACATAGATGCATCCATGGTTGGCAGTATGGGTGCAAAAGCCTCGGCTTCTATCGGTCTTGTGAGTACTACAACCTGGCTTTTGAATGGGCTTTGTATTTCGGCCGCCACCGGCTTTTCGGTTCAGGTTGCTCAGCTTGTGGGTGCAAAACGTAACAACGATGCCCGAAGTGTGTTTCGCCAGTCGCTCATCCATACAGCCCTTTTTGGTCTTTTTCTGGCGGCGGTGGCACTTGGAATAAGCCCGTTTTTACCTCACTGGCTCGGCGGTGCAAAAGAAGTTTGTGCAGATTCTACCCGGTACTTTATGATATATGCTGTTGCACTTCCGGCAACTCAGCTTCGTCAGATTGCAGGCAGCACGCTTCAGTGCAGCGGCGATATGAAAACTCCGAGTATACTAAATATCTGTATGTGTGCTCTTGACGTGATTTTCAATTTCTTTTTTATTTATCCCACGAGAATTGTATCATTTTTTGGATTAGAATTTTGCGTGTATGGATTTGGCATGGGTGTGGAAGGCGCGGCTCTCGGCACTGCTCTGGCAGACTACACTGTAGCCTTTTTGATGCTCTTTGTTGCCGTGTTTAAGTCAGATATTCTTGCATTTAGGCATGGCGGAAGCTGGCGATTAGACAAAAGATGCTTAAAAACTGCACTAAGGATTTCACTTCCCGCAGCCTTTGAGCATGCCATCATGTGTACTGCCTACATATGCGCCACAATGATTGTGGCGCCGCTCGGCACCGTGTCTGTGGCTGCAAATTCGCTTGCTGTTACAGCCGAGAGCTTTTGCTATATGCCGGGCTACGGCATAAGCTCCGCTTCAACAACTTTGGTAGGGCAGAGCATAGGTGCAGGCAGACGAGATATTGCAAAGCGCTTCACCTCAACGGCAATTTTCCTTGGCGTTTCTGTTATGAGCTTTACAGCAATTCTTATGTTTGCAGGAGCACCGGCAATGTTTAAAATGCTCACTTCATCACATGATGTCAGAGTCCTCGGTACCGATATTTTGCGTATAGAAGCCTTTGCCGAACCGCTGTATGCGGCATCTATAGTATGCACTGGCGCACTAAGGGGTGCCGGCGACACATTTATACCCGGTGTGCTGAACCTTGTGAGCATGTGGGGTGTCAGAATAACTCTTTCTGTTATTCTGGTACCTTATCTTGGTCTGTACGGTGTGTGGATTGCAATGGCTGTTGAGCTGTGCGTTAGGGGGATATTGTATCTGATCAGAATATATCGCGGTAAATGGCTCCAAAAGAAAATTGATGTATAAACGCTGCCTAAGACAAACAAAGTCAAAAACAACACCGATTCGGAATTTATCTTTCTTACCTTTATTATTTTTTCATATTTCGGATTGCACCAATAATTGCCATAATAGCAAAAATTGCAAGGTTAACAATAGTTATGCATGCTCCTGTCGGTATTCCGTCAAGAATAAGCGTTAGCATAAATCCGGTCAAAAAGCTAACCGCCGCAATGACAATTGAGCTCACCGTTACCGAAAAGAAAGATTTGAATATTCTCATTGAGGAAAGGGCAGGAAATACTATAAGAGCCGAAATCAAAAGCGATCCCATAAGCCTCATTCCTATAACCACTGTAACAGAGGTAAGAACTGCAATGGCAGTGGTATATAGTCCTGTGTTGATTCCCGTTGCTTTGCAAAATTCTTCGTCAAAGGTAACGGCAAAAATTCTGTTGTAGAGTAGTATGAATGATGAGATAACACATATACAAAGCACAACAGCAGCAAGCATATCACCTTCGCTTATTGCATACATACTTCCTATAAGATAGCTGTTCATATCAGCACTCGAGCCCGAAAGGGATATAAGCATAATGCCAAACGCCAGCGCACTGCTTGATATAATTGCAATCAGCGAATCTCCCTTTATTCTTTTACCGCCCAAACGCAATAGGATTATTGCGGCAATCGCAACAACCGGTATGGCAACCTTCATCGGAGCAAATCCCATAACCGTTGCAAACGAAAGCGCTCCAAAGCTTATGTGCGAAAGCCCATCACCAATCATGGAGTAACGCTTAAGCACAAGCACAATACCGAGCATTGCGGCACACACTGATATCATACCGCCAACAATGAGTGCTCTGGTAATAAATCCGTAGTTAATAATTGTATTTATAATTTCGCTCATATGCTTTTCTCCCATAAGCCGCCATCCGCAGCCATGCTTTTGTATTCATTGCATGTTCCGAAAAAGAGCGCATGGCTTTTTCCCAAATGCAATACATGTCCCTTTGACTTTATAACTCTTTCTATATCGTGGGTTATCATAATTACGGTCATGCCTTCGCGATTTAGCATATCTATTATATCATACATCTCACGGGCTGCACTCACATCGAGTCCGCTCACCGGTTCGTCCAGTATCAATAGCTTTTGCGATGCGCACACAGCTCTTGCCAGAAGCACCCTTTGCTGCTGACCGCCCGAAAGGTCATGATAGCATTTTTTGGAAAGGTTTTTTATTTCGAGCTTTTCCATGGCGTTTTTTGCAGCCTTTTTGTCAGACGAGCTGTAAAACAAGCCAAAACGCTTTCGGCTTATTCTTCCCGAACGCACCACCTCGCGTACCGATGCGGGAAAATCCTTCTGTATTTCTGTTTTCTGCGGAAGATAACCGATTTCGCTTCTCTTAAGACCGTCACCAAAAATTATCTCTCCGCTGTCGAGCTTTTTAAGACGCAGCAGCCCCTTTAAAAGAGTTGTTTTTCCCGAGCCGTTTTCACCCACAATATACAGATATTCACCCTGATCGATACTTAGGCTGAGATCTGTGATAACACGGGTTCCCTCATAAGACATATTAATTTTTTCAAGCTTTATCATCGACATTTCAGCCAAGAGCCTCCTTGAGTGTTATTACATTTTGTTTCATAAGATCCACATACCGCACCCCGTTTTCAAAATCCTGCGCACTTATGCTCTGGCATGAATGGAGAGTCAGTATTTTTGCCTCGGTTTCTTCACTGATGGTTTTTGCCATTCTTTTGTCCGAAAGCTCTGTACAAAGCACAGCGTCAATACCCTTTTGTTTCATTTGTTCTATGATATTTATTATAACCGAAGGATTTGCGTCTGTTTCGGATGAACATCCCGGAAATGCCGCCATATATTTCAGGTCATATTCCTTTGCCATATATAAATACGGAAATCTGTCACCCACGGCAATTGTATCGATTTTTGCACTTTTTCTCACAGCTTCCAATTCCTTATCAATGCCTTCTATCAGTGCAATATAGTCTGCAGCATTTTCTTGGTATGTCTTTTCGTTTTGAGGGTCGGCTGTGCATATGGCATCACACACCGCCTCAACCATAAGCACCGCATTTTTGGGTGATGTCCATATGTGTTCATCAATTCCCGCGCGGCTATCGCATTCATCGTGATTGATGCCGTGCTCGCTGTGAGAGTGGGAGTGAACATGGGCTTCTCCGTTAATGTTTTCTTCCTCCAAAAGCTTGGCGTGGTCCATCATGTTTACAATCAGAATATCTTCGGTGTCAAGCGAGTCAAATATATTTTCAATCCATGTATCCGATTCGCCGCCGTTATAAATAAACACATCTGCATTTGCTATTGCCTCAATATCAGATAGCGACGGCTCAAAACCGTGAATTTCTGCACCGGGCTTCATAATCATGGTTATATCAGCATAATCCTTTGCTATAGCTCTTGCAAAATCATATTGGGGATAAATGACGGTTACAATATTTAACTTTTCGTTTTCTTCTTTGCTTTTGCCGCATCCCGCAAGGCATGATAAAACTATAAATCCCATCAGTACCATGGATGTTAGCCGCGCCAAAAGCTTTTTTGTATATTTTTTGTTCATGATATTTCCTTTTCGCTGCAAATTGTGCATAGACCGTAGAGTACAGATTTTGAATTGTCTATTACAAATCCGTGGTGAAGCCTTACATGATCTGTTATTTCCTGCATCATTGCACATTCCATGTGAATAAGCTCACCGCAGGCAATGCATTTTAAATGAAAATGACTGCTGCATTCGTCTGTGTCGCTGTTGTATTGATATAATGCACCGTCCGAGCCCGGCGAAATAAATTTTTTCACCGTTCCGTCACCTACAAACTTTGCCAGAGTGCGATATATGGTAGCTTCGCCGAGCTTTATTTCTTCGTTCTTTATAAGCTCCTTTGCCGAAAAGCATTTCTCCTTGTGATTTGCAAGATAATCAAGGAGCTGTGACCGCTGTTTGGTATTGTAGGATTTGTTATCCATCATCTCCACCTCAATTTGATAATGATTATCATTTTCATATTCATATTATACCATAGTAATGTAACGCTGTCAATTGTTTTGATATAAGAATTTGTACAAAAATTTATTATTATATATAGTTATTGACTAAAATTACCATATATGGTAAAATTATAACTATGTAATAAAAAACAGGAGGTTAGGTATGACACAGCCAAAGCTTTACGAAGTAAAAAAGTTCTCTACAATCAAAGAGATGCTTTATAAGGCATCCACAGAATCCGCAGATAAAACAGCATTTAAATACCTGAAAGGAAAAGAGGTCATCTCAGTCACCTACAAAGAATTTTGGAATGATACAATGTATCTCGGCACAGCGCTTGAGAGCCTTGGTATTACCGGAAGTCATGTTGGATGCATTGGACCCAACAGCTATCCGTGGCTGTGTAGCTATCTCACCATGCTCAAAAGCAAGGGCGTTTTTGTCCCCATAGACAAAGAACTCCCTGCGGCAGATATTATAAATGTTGTAAATCACAGTGATACCGAAGCTGTATTTTATGATAAAAACTACGAAAAAATTTTCAAAGAAAACAGAGCTGCCATGCCCAATGTAAAATATTTTATCGGTTTTTCAACAGATGAAGATGAGGGCGAATTTTTGTCGTACTCCAAGCTCATGGAAAAGGGCAGAAAGCTTTTTGAAGGCGGCAACGGAACCTACGCCGACGAAACCTCCGATCCCAATGCACTCAAGCTTCTCATATACACCTCCGGCACAACCGGCCTTTCCAAAGGTGTTGAGCTCACCGAGCACAATTTGGTATACAGCGTGTACTGCGGACTTCAAATTTCCAGAGTATACACCACCTCTTTGTCGGTGCTTCCGTATCACCATACCTATGAGGCGGTTTCGGGCATACTTGTTTCGTTGCACAGCAGATGCTGTATATGCATAAATTCAAACCTCAAAGCGGTTGTGAATAATCTCAAGCTTTTCAAGCCCGATTTTATATATGTTGTTCCTGCCTTTGCAGAGCTTTTTGCCAAAAAGATATGGTCAACAGCCAAAGCCTCCGGCAAGGAAACCGCTCTCAAAATTTTGATTAAGCTCAGCAATTTTTTGCGCAAATTTGGCATCGACCTTCGTCGCAAGCTATTTGCGTCGGTACATGAGGCATTTGGCGGCAATCTTGTCAAAATAGTGTGCGGCGGAGCACCTCTCAGAGCCGAACTCGGCGAATTTTTTGATTCAATAGGCATCAGTCTTATCAATGGCTATGGCATAACAGAGTGTTCACCGCTTGTCAGTGCCAACAGAGAAGAATGTAACGACTGTACAACAGTCGGCTTTGTTCTTCCGTGCCTTGAGGCTAAGATTGCAGATCCCGACGAAGACGGCGACGGCGAAATCTGGGTTAAAGGTGACGTTGTAATGAAAGGCTACTACAAAATGCCCGAGCAGACAGCCGAGGTATTTGAGGACGGATGGTTCAAAACCGGTGACTACGGCCGATTCAACAACAAAGGTCTCCTTATGATTACCGGACGCAAAAAGAACCTCATAGTTTTAAATAACGGCAAAAATATCTTCCCCGAAGAAATTGAGAACTATATTCTCTCTATCGATTATGTAAAAGAGGCGATAGTGTACGCAATCAGCAATGCTTCCGGTGATGACAAACATCTCAGAGCCGAGGTCTTTCTCGATAAAGACGCAGTACAGGCCATGGGCGATATTGATATTGCCTCAAAGCTTCGCAAGGATATAAGCGATGTGACCAATGAGCTTCCCATCTACAAAAAGATTTCAGATATCAAAATCAGAGATACAGAATTTGAAAAAACAACCACCAATAAAATAAAAAGAAATAAAATAGTAAAAGATTAAAAAAATCACTGCACGGGTAATTTTGGAATACAAATTACGGTGCAGTGATTTTTTTTAATAAGCTTTAAATAACAAAATTTTTATTATTTGCAGTTTCCGTTTGAACACAGCTTGAACGATTCACAGTCTGTGCACTTGATTTCTGTGGGGTTAGCTTCGTGAGTACCCACATTGATTTTATCGAGGGTACAGTAGTTTTCAGTACCGCAGTGATAAGCACACTGCTTAACGGTACATCCGATTGATTTGTTTGCATTACAGTTCATAATTTAAAACCTCCCTTTCTCTATTATAGTTCCCACTATGTTCAAAAATATTCAGCTTTGAATTTCGTTTTTACATTTTCCCGATTCAAAAAACTCCTTTATATTTTCAAGCGTAATCACAGCAATATTTTCAAGTGCTTCATTTGTAAGAAATGCCTGATGTGAGGTAATAATAACATTGGGCATCGAAAGAAGCGTTGCCAGCTTTTCATCTCTGTCGGGCACATCCGACATATCTTCAAAAAACACATCTCCCTCTTCTTCATACACATCAAGAGCCGCATATCCGATTTTTTTACTCATCAATCCGTCGATTAACGCATCACTGTCAATCAGTGCACCTCTGGAGGTGTTTATAATAAATACCCCTTTTTTCATCAATTCTATAGACTCTTTGTTTATGATGTGCTTGTTCTCTTTAGTCAAGGGGCAGTGCAGCGATATAATATCCGCTTTTTTACAGATGCTTTCAAAATTCGCATATTCCAGCGACTCGTCCGACGGATATGGATCATATGCAATGATTTTCATTCCAAATCCGCGGCAGATTTCGGCAAACACTCTGCCTATTTTTCCTGTTCCCACAACTCCGACTGTTTTTTGGTGCAAATCAAAGCCTGTCATACCGTTTAAGCTAAAATTATAATCGCGGGTTCTTATATATGCCTTGTGAAGCTTTCGGTTAAGGCAAAGGAGCATAGCAACAGCGTGTTCCGCCACCGCATAGGGCGAATACGCAGGCACCCTCACAATGCTGATCTTATCCTTTGCATATTTGATATCAACATTGTTATATCCCGCGCACCTCATGGCAATAAGGCTTATGCCGAGCGAGACAAGAACATCTATGGCATTTTTGTCTATTTCGTCATTTACAAAGGCACACACCGCGCTGCAGCCTTTTGCAAGCACTGCCGTGTCTTCCGAAAGCTTGCTTTCCATATATTTTACGGATATACCGTATTTTTCGGCAAAACTTTCAAACCATTCCTTCTCGTAAGGCTTTGTATCGTAAAATGCAACTTTTATCACTTTATCAACTCCTACTATAAAATTACCCCAAAAGATATAAAATATGTGATAAACTTAAAATTAAGCCCAAATAATTTGATTTTGATTGACATTTTGGCGATTTTTTTGTATAATAAAGCGTGTTATGCATTTTTGTATAAAAGGAAGTGAATTATATGCTTACAAGTAAGCAGCGTGCTTATTTAAGAAGCCTTTCAAATAAACTGGATCCGATTTTTCAAATTGGCAAGGGAGGCATCAATGCCAATCAGCTCAAACAAATTGATGATGCTCTCGAAAGACGGGAGCTTGTCAAGGTTCATGTGCTCGAAAATTCTTTTCTTGATACCAGAGCTGTGTGCAACGAAGTTGCCGATGCAATAGGCGCAGAGCCTGTGCAGGTAATCGGCAAAAAATTCATTTTGTACAAAGAATCAAATGACTACAAAACCATAGATTTGAGGCAGGCGAAATAAATTGCAAAAGGCTATCGGTATATTCGGCGGTACCTTCAACCCCGTTCACAACGGGCACATTGCCATGGCAAAAGCCGCGGCAGATGAATTTGATTTGTCAAAGGTGGTTTTTTTGCCCAACGGCAACCCGCCCCACAAAGACAACACAGACCTCATACCGTCTTTTCACAGATACAATATGGTAGCTCTGGCAACAGAGAGTGAGAGTATATTCGATATTTCGGATTATGAGATTAAGCGCACTTTACCGTCATATACAATAGATACCCAGAGAGCCCTCAAAAAAATATATAACTGTCCGCTGTATTTTATCATTGGTGCAGATTCACTTTACACACTGTATAAATGGAAATCATACAAGCAGCTCATCAAAGAATGCAGCTTCATAGTTGCAGACCGCAGCTGTGATGGGAGGAGCGATGCACATAACGTATGCAAGAGTTTCAACGATTCCGGCGGAAGCTTTTCGCTTCTTAATATGCCGCGTGTGGATATTACCTCCACCCAAATAAGGCAATTGCTTGCGTCGGGTGGTGATATAAGCCCCTATGTTCCCAAAAAGGTTTTTAAGTATATATCAGACAATAATCTCTATCGTGATTAATAAATACATGCAAAACTCCGAAAGGGTTGATTTTTGGAAATGACAATAGAACAAATGCGTGAAAAGCTTAAGCAGGTTCTTACCGAAAAACGCTATAGTCATTCTATCGGTGTAATGAACACAGCGGTAGAAATGGCAGAGCATTATGGTGCCGATGTTGAAAAGACTCGCATTGCCGCACTTCTTCACGACTGTGCAAAGAATTATTCCTCCTCCGAGATGTTTGAACTTTGTGAAAGATATAATGTGATTTTAGACGATATTACCCGTTCTTCACGAGGTCTTATTCATGGGTTTCTGGGTGCGGTAATTGCCGAAAAATATTATGGAGTGACAGACCCCGAAATTTATGATGCAATTTATTATCATACAATAGGTAAGCCCGATATGAGCCTTATTACCAAAATTATATACATAGCCGATGGCATAGAGCCCTCCCGCAATTTTGAGGGTGTGGACCGCATCCGCGACATGGTGTATGAAGATATTGATCGTGCACTTGTTCTGCAGATTGACTATACCATTCGCTCTGTTATAAATAAAGGCGGACTTCTCCATACCAATACAATCGACACAAGGAACTTTTACTTAAGAAAAATAAGGTGATTAAATTATGAAGAAATCAAATCCGGCTTTAATGCTGTATCTTAAAGCTACTGCGTGGTTTACTGCACTTCTGATGTCACTTGCGGTAGTGTTTGTACCGCTCATGCCTACTATTTTGGAGCTTATGGGCTTTCAGACCTTTTTTGGTATAACCTTTACCGGTGAGACTGAAAAAAGCTATGTGAATGTATTGCTCATGGGTCTTGACAAAGAAGAAACCCGAAGTGATGTTATGATGATTGCTCAGCTCAATCTCATAAACAACGCTATCAATATTTTGCAAATTCCCAGGGATACCTATATAAACAACAAACGCTCTGACAAAAAGATAAATTCAGCTTACGGAGCAGGCGGTCCCGAAAAATCAATAGAAGAAATACAGACTATTCTTGATATAGAAATTGATAAATATGCAATTGTTACCACATCAGGCTTCCGCGATGTAATAGATGCTGTGGGCGGTGTGTATTACGATGTACCTCAGGATATGGACTACGACGATGACCTGCAGGATCTGCACATTCATCTCAAAGCCGGCTATCAGCTTCTTGACGGCGACAAGGCAGAACAATATGTTCGTTGCCGATGCATATATGTCACCGGTGACATAGGCAGGGTAGAAGCTCAGAGCGGATTTATCAAAGAGGCAATTCGTCAGATTATAGAACGTAACCAGTACGAGTCCGATGTCAACACTGAGGAGCTCATTTCCAAGCTTGGTGATATGGTAGATACCAACTTCGAATTTGCCGAAATTATCAAATATGCGCCGTTCCTTCTCAATATAAATATGGACAACGTTAATATTATGATGATTGAGGGTGTTCCCGAATATCGCAATAATATATCCTATTTTATTGCAGACAATAAGAAAAATCAGCAGATAATCAGAGAT
Organism: Clostridia bacterium; assembly: GCA_016293435.1. Taxonomy (GTDB): domain Bacteria; phylum Bacillota; class Clostridia; order UMGS1810; family UMGS1810; genus RGIG1828. The sequence continues at coordinate 11,107 of JAEDEG010000012.1, read as the reverse complement.
TATTTCACTCCCGATATTTCAGAGGCAGACCTTAGTGAAATCAAAGCTCGCGACGATGCCCTCGGCAAAAACTATACCTCCGGCAAAACCGTTGATGCTCCCGTATCGCACATTAACCCTTCCGAGGTCAATGTGTATATACTCGATTATTCAGGTTCAGGCGGTAAGGCTCTTAGCGAGATAAGCGACAAGCTGAAGTCCATAGGCTATACTGTTGCCGGAAGTGCCGTAGCCAAAACGGCAACTGCAGACAAAACATATTGTGTGGGCAATCCTGAAAGTCAGCTTTCGTCGATGGTTGCCGAATCTCTCGGATTAGAAGATTATTATATAAATCCCGATTTTAATAATGACGCTGATGTTGTAATTATTCTCGGAAAGGAAGAATGATAAAATGAATTCAAAAGAAATAATGGAAAAAGTTGTTAAATGCATGGATTCCAAAAAAGCATCAGATATCCGTGTTCTGGATATCAGCTCGGTTACAACCATGGCAGACTATTTTGTCATTTGTCAGGGTAATTCTCCGGCTCAGATGAAAGCTATTTCCGAAGAAATCGAAGAAAAGCTTGCAGAGCAAGGCGTAAAACCCATAGGCAGAGAGGGTATGTCTACCTCGTATTGGATTCTGATGGATTATTCAGATGTTATCGTTCATGTTTTTTCGGGTGAATCCAGAAGCTTTTATTCTATAGAAAATCTGTGGGCTGATGCAGCAAACGTAGACATATCCCACATAGTAACAGAGGATTAATAAAAGGAGTTGATATAAATGAATTATGATTTTCAAGCCATAGAAAAAAAGTGGCAGCAAATTTGGGAAGATACCAAGGCGTTCAAAGTATCTGAGGATACCTCCAAGCCCAAATACTATGCTCTCGAGATGTTCCCTTACCCCTCGGGCAATCTTCATATGGGACATGTTCGTAACTACTCGATAGGTGATGTTGTGGCGCGCTTTAAAAGGATGCATGGATACAATGTGCTTCACCCCATGGGCTGGGATTCTTTCGGTCTTCCTGCAGAAAATGCCGCCATCAAAAACGGTGCAAACCCCAAAGACTGGACATTTTCCAACATGGATAATATGCGTGATCAGCTCAAAAGCATGGGCATAAGCTACGACTGGGACAGAGAAGTTGCCACTTGTAAACAGGATTATTATAGGTGGACACAGTGGATGTTTTTGCAGCTCTACAACAACGATCTTGCCTACAAGAAAAAATCCTATGTAAATTGGTGCCCCTCATGTAAGACGGTGCTTGCCAATGAGCAGGTTGTCAACGGCAAGTGTGAAAGATGCAAATCAGAAGTTGGCAAAAAAGACCTCGAACAGTGGTTTTTCAGAATTACAAAATATGCCGATAAGCTTCTTGCCGATATCGACAAATTAAAGGGATGGCCCGAAAAGGTAAAAACCATGCAGGCAAACTGGATAGGCAAGAGCCACGGTGCACAGGTTGACTTCAAGCTCGACGGTTCCGACACCACCTTAACCGTATATACCACCCGCCCCGATACAATCTATGGTGTAACCTTTATGGTTATGGCACCCGAAAGTCCCATTGTTGATTCAATTATTTCGGGCAGTGAAACAGAGGCCGAGTGCCGCGAATTTATCAAGAAGATGCAGTTTGTCAAAGATATGGACAGAGCGTCTACCGATGTAGAAAAAGAGGGCGTATTTACCGGCAGATATGTAATAAATCCTCTCACCGGCAAAAAGGTTCCCCTTTATCTGGCAAACTATGTTCTCATGGACTACGGCACCGGAGTTGTTATGGCAGTCCCTGCCCACGATCAGCGCGATTTTGAATTTGCTCGCAAATACAACCTCCCCATAGATGTTGTAATCACTCCCGACGGATCTGATATGAGCGGTGATTCTCTTACCGAATCCTTTGAGGCTGAAGGTATTATGATTAATTCCGGTGTGTTTACGGGTATGAACAACCGCGAAGCACTTCCCAAGATGATAGACTATATGAACGAAAAAGGCATAGGCGAGAAAAAAACCAACTTCCGTCTCCGTGATTGGCTCATTTCCCGCCAGAGATACTGGGGAGCTCCCATTCCGATTATCTACTGTGACGATTGCGGCGCTGTTCCCGTTCCCGAGTGTGATCTCCCTGTTATTCTTCCCGAGGATGTAGAATTTACAGGCCAGGGCGAATCGCCGCTCACCACAAGCGAAAGCTTCCGAAACGCCCCATGTCCGAGGTGCGGTAAGATGGGTACCCGCGATATGGATACTATGGATACCTTTGTATGTTCGTCATGGTATTTCCTCAGATACTGTGATCCCCACAACGATAAAATGCCCTTTGACAAAGCAAAAACCGACTATTGGATGAATGTTGACCAGTATATCGGCGGTGTAGAGCACGCTATTTTGCATTTGCTTTATGCACGCTTTTTGACCAAAGCACTTCACGATCTGGGTTATGTATCCTGCGACGAGCCCTTTGAAAATCTCCTCACTCAGGGTATGGTTCTCAAAGACGGCACCAAAATGAGCAAGTCTTTGGGTAACGTTGTAAGCCCCGAAGAAATAATCGGCAAATATGGTGCCGACACAGCAAGATTATTCATACTTTTTGCGGCTCCTCCCGAGAGAGATCTCGAATGGAGTGACACTGCAGTTGAAGGTTCATACCGCTTTATAAACAGAGTATTCAGATTTATAGACGATAACCGCGATAAGATTGATATCAATTCAACCTATGATGTATCGGAGCTTTCCTCCGATGATAAAGAGCTTCGTTTTATTCTGAACTCTTCAATCAAAAAAGCTACCGACGATATAAGCATCCGCTTCAATTTCAACACGGCCATAAGCTGTATTATGGAGCTTGTAAACGGTCTCTATTCCTACAAGGGCACCAATACAGCACTCCTTTCCGAAGCTTCAAAGGCGCTTGTTATAATGCTTGCTCCCTTTGTTCCTCATGTAACCGAAGAGCTCTGGCAGATGATTGGCGGCAAGGGCAGTGTTCATGAGCAGAGCTGGGTTAGCTATGACGAAACTGCTCTTGTAAAGGATGAGGTTGAAATTGTTGTTCAGCTAAACGGCAAGGTTAAAGCAAAGATGAACATTGCCGCAAGCCTTGATGATGAACAGATAAAGGAAATTGTACTTAATAACGAAAAAATCAAGGATATTGTTGAAGAAAAACAAATCGTGAAATTCATAGTAGTAAAAGGTAAGCTCGTTAACATCGTTGTAAAATAATCAATCTTTTACATTTTATCCTGTTTTAATTTGCAAGCACAAAACAAATTGAATCGAAAGGAAATCAATAATGAAAAAGAATAAGCTATACGAAGTAACAGAAATCAGCAGTATCAGAGACATGATTTGTAAGAGCGCAGCCAAGTTTGCCGACAAAAATGCATGCCTTCGAAAGCTTAGAAGAGGTGACCCATACATCGGAGTAACCTACAGACAGCTCAAAGCCGATATCTGGGCTCTTGGCACAGCATTTCTCGACATGGGACTTGCCCACAAGAGAATAGCTTTAATCGGCGAAAATCGATACGAATGGGTTGTTTCGTATATGGCTGCTGCCTGCGGCAATATTATGATTGTTCCCATAGACCGCGAGCTTGCAGCTCCCGACATTATAAACCTTCTAAAGATTGCAAAGGTTTCAGCCGTTGTATATTCTCCCAAGATTGCATCAAAGGTTGCAGACGCAAGGTCAGAGGTGAGCGAAATTGAATATATGATTGCTATGGATGAATCCGATAAGGAATCAGAGCTTTTCGTTTCGGCTCTTATCGAAAAGGGCAAAGCAATGATTGAGAGCGGCAACAGAGCCTATGACGATGTTAAAATAGACACCGAAGAGCCCAAAATCATGCTTTTTACTTCGGGTACAACAGCGCTTTCAAAAGGTGTGCTCCTGTGTAACCGCAATATTACATCAGATCTTATGGCAATGTGTAAGATGGTGTATGTTGGCACCGATGATGTATTTTTGTCAATACTTCCCCCTCACCACACCTATGAGTGCACCTGTGGAATAATGGCTCCTCTTTACAGAGGTTCGTGCATTGCATTCAATGACGGCTTAAAATATATCCCCAACAATCTTGCAGAATCCCGTGCAACCGTTATGCTCGGCGTGCCGGCGGTTTTTGAATTAATATACAAAAGAATATGGGCGACCGCCCGTCAAAAGGGCATTGACGGCAAGCTCGAAAAGGGCATTAAGCTAAGCAATGCACTCATGAAGCTCGGCATCGATAAAAGACGCTCCATTTTTAAATCCGTTCACAATACCTTAGGCGGTAAAGTCAGACTCTTTATCAGTGGTGCGGCGGCTATTGACCCTACAATATCCAAAGGCTTTAGGGATTTGGGCATAACATTTCTGCAGGGCTATGGCATAACCGAATGTTCACCCATTATTACTCTTAACCGCGAAGTAAATTATAAAGACGATTCTGCAGGTATTCCGCTTACCTGCCTTGAAGTAAAGGTTCACGAGCCCAACGAAGAAGGCATTGGTGAAATCAAGTGTAAGGGCGATAATGTTATGCTCGGATATTACGAAAATGACGAAGAAACCTCCAAGGCAATTAAGGATGGCTGGTTCTATACCGGTGACCTCGGTTATGTTGATGATGACGGATTTTGGTATATCACCGGCAGAAAGAAAAATATCATTATTGCCAAAAACGGTAAAAATGTATATCCCGAAGAACTCGAAACCTTTATAGGCAAGAGCGATTATGTTTCAGAATGTATGGTTTATGAAGAAAAACGCGATAATGACACCGAAATTTGTGTTCAGATTTTTCCTAACATGAGCGAGATTGAACTCAAATTAGGCAAGGATGCTGCAGACGAAAAGATAAAGGAGCTTATGCAGTCTGTTGTAGACGAGGTCAATAAGCGTAACCCCACCTGGAAATATATCCGCAAGGTTTATGTAAGAAAAGAAGAATTTGAAAAAACAACAACCAAAAAGATAAAACGCTATCAGGTAAAAAAATAAATCAATAATTCAAAATGCATCAAGACTGAAAAATTCCGTTTTGATGCATTTTGCTTTATTTAATAAAATCTGCAATTTTTGCTAAGAATGGAACAAGATTGTGTATAAGCGGAGCATATATAATTGCCGGCAGATAATCAGCCACCTTGAATTTGGATATACCCATGAGATTTGTACCCAGAAGAATTATCAGCAGTGAACCGGCGCAGGTCATTTCGTTTATTGCACCCGCACTCATTAACGGAGCAATAAGCTCCGAAAGAAGCACGAGAGCGCCCTGGATCACAAGCACCGATACCGCCGCAAGCAATACCCCTACGCCAAGGCTTGATGCAAGCATCGCAGACGAAACCAGATCGAGGGTTGCCTTTGTATAAAGAACACTGCAGTCGCCGGTAAGTCCTGCCTGAATAGAGCCGGTAACAGTCATAGAACCAACACAGAAAATCAGCGTTGCACTGATCAAACCTTCGGCAATCGGCACATTTCCTTTCTTTTTGCCAAAGCCCTTTTCCACCTTTTCGGCAAGCCTGTTTAAGGCTCCGTCAATATTTAAAAGCGTTCCGGTTATTACACCGAGCACAATCGCGGCAATTGCAATAAGCACATTTCCTCCGCACAGACTGCCGCTTATACCAATGTATAGAGTACATACACCAAGACCTGTCATTGCGGCATTGCTCACCCTTTCGGGAATCCCTTTTTTCAGAAGCAGTCCAACACATGAGCCGATTATAACCGTTATCACATTTACTATTACTCCAAGCATAAACTTTCACCACGCAAAAATAATTTACAAAGCTTATTATATTATAAATGGCTTTCTAAATCAAGAAAAAAATAACCAATTTATGGTATTGATTATCCCCAAAAATTGACTTTAGACTGCTGGATTAAAGTTTTATAAAACATTTAATTGCCAAATTTTGTTTTTGTATTGCAATTGCGATATTCGGTAGGGGTTTTCTTAGTTATTTTTTTAAAAATATATCTAAAATATTCAGGAGAATTAAACCCGGCAAGTTCACTTATTTCATCTATTGACTTGTGTTTTTCATCAATAAGCAGCAATTCGGCATTTCTGACACAAATACGGTTTTTATAATCAATGGGACTGTATCCGGTTGATTCCTTGAAAAGTGAAAAAAAACGAGAATTGCTCATGTTGCATAAACCGGAAAGATTATCTATTGATAATCTTTCTTTGCTGTGATACTTAATATATTCTATAGCTTTTTCAATTCTACTATCTATATGTGGCGTTTCTGCACATTCTAAATTGTAATATATGTCATTTAGTATTTTATAGAAATTTGATAAAACTGAAAATGGTTTATTCCTATTGTTGTACATCTCTAAATATATTTTTTTTACTTCGGTGGTATTTTCTAAACGCACTTTTTGAATAGGAAAATCTTTTCTGTTTGAAATAAGATTATTATATGCAAAAGAAAAATGTGCACTTATATATACCACATTAGGCGAACCAAACCATTTAGAAATATAAGTTGCACCAACAGGAATGAATATAATATCACCCTCTTGAACGACAATGGATTTTGTGTCAAAAACAAATTCTCCGTGTCCTTCAAATATGGCACTCATGCAATATCGAGGTCTTGGAATTTCTCTGAAATCACAAATGTGATTTCCATCGTATTTGTATTTTGTAACCGAAAAAAAGAATAAATTAAATAGTTCGTTCACAACATTCATAATGATCATCCTTTGAAAATAATAGAATAGCTTTGTTATTTAGTAGTATACCACCTTTACAATGCACTGTCAATATGTTAAGATAATATCGCGATTATGGTAGCATGCGCACACGGTTACCTTTTGCTTTAATTAAATTTGTAAGATTATACATTTGTTTTTGAAATGTAATTAAACCGTAAAATGATGAAAATATGGATAATGGGAGAGTGTTAAAATGAATAACAAGAAAATCGTTTTTACAAAGCCAAATGTTGCAGAACTTTTAAATATTGCTATGCCTAATGAAATTGAAGATAATCAGGTGCTTGTAAAAACAGCATATTCGGCAATTAGTGCCGGAACCGAGAGGGCAAATTTTATTGGTGAAATAAATGTTAATGGAAAAAAAGAATTGTGCAATGATAAATTCCCACGTGAACTTGGGTACAGTAGCTCTGGTATAGTTGCAGGAGTTGGAAGCAAGGTTACTTCCGTGAAAAAGGGCGACAGGGTATTGGTTTGTTGCGGAAAGCACAGCAGCTATAATATAGTAGATGAAATAAATGTTCATAAATTAATATCCGATGAGATATCACTTCTTCAAGCATCATTTATGTTTATTGCCGGATTCTCCTTACTTGGTGTCAGAAGAACAGAACCGGAAATAGGTAAATCAGCTCTGATCATGGGACTTGGTATATTAGGGCTTTATGCGGTTGCATTTGCTCAATTATCAGGGGCTTCACCGGTTATAGCAGCCGATTTGAATCCCGAAAGACGAAAACTTGCTTTAAAAATGGGTGCGGATATTGTTTTGGATCCTGCATCAAAAAGTTTTGTTGATGATGTAAAATATGCAACGAATAACAAGGGAGCAAATTCGGTTATTGAGGTTACAGGAGTCTCTGAAGCACTTATACAATCGCTGGATTGTTGTGCATATGGGGGACGTGTGGTATTGCTTGGATGTTCAAGAAATCCGGACACTGTTGTTGATTTTTATCATCAGGTTCATTATCCGGGAATATCAATTGTCGGTGCAAATAATGATGTCCGCCCGAAATATGAATCACGTCTTAACAATTGGACATTCGCAGATGATTGTCTGGCAATGCAAAAGCTTATTTTTTCAAAAAAACTTGATATGACTCCTTTAATATCTGAAACTTATTCTCCAAAACAAGCTAACGAGGTTTATACAAGACTTGCAAAGGATTATAAAAATTTCCCTATTGGAGTTGCATTTGGCTGGGAAAAATTAAATGTGGAGGAACACTAAAATGATAAAAGTCGTACATATTGGAATAGGGCATGACCATAGTGGAGTAACATTGGAAACAATGAGAAAATATCCCCATTTGTTTGATGTTGTTGGTGTTGTTGAGCCTGATAAAAAATTAAGAGAAACAATAGGTAAGCAGGATGCATATAATGGATTACCGTGGCTGACTTTGGAAGAAGCATTTGCTATCGAGGATTTAGATGCTGCAGTCGTAGAAAGTTGTGAACATGATTTGGTTCCGTACTCTCAGTTGTGTATTGACAGAGGGCTTCACGTTCACATGGATAAGCCCGGTGGAGAAGATATTGTTGCTTATGAAAAATTGTTGAAGAGTGCAAAAGATAAAAGGTTATGCCTTCAATTAGGGTATATGTATAGATATAACCATGCATTTTTAAAATGTATGGATGAAATAAAAAAAGGAACACTTGGAGATATTTTTGAAGTTGATACCATGATGAGTATTGAACATACGGCAGAAAAAAGAAAGTGGCTTGAAAATTTTAAAGGAGGAATGATGTTTTTCCTTGGTTGCCATATGATAGATTTGATACTTATGATTCAAGGTATTCCAAATGACATTATTTCATTTAATCGTAGTACCGGATTTGATGGTAATATCAATTCTAGGGATAATACCCTTGCAGTTTTTGAATATGATAGAGGAGTATCGACTGTCCGCGTTACAGCAAATGAAATTAATGGTTATAGCAGAAGGCATCTGGTTGTGTGTGGTGAAAAAGGTACAATAGAAATAAGACCACTGGAATTTCCAACCGAGATGACCATAGCGATTGCCGAGGATTCAAAAGGAAGACAGGCATTTAATTGTAAGAAGCCATGGGTTGATTTTGACCCTATTGGAAGATATGATGATATGATGACAGAATTTGAAAAATATGTGACAGGAAAAAAAGAAAATCCATACACTTATGAATACGAGTTGACATTACAAAAAGTAGTGTTAAAAGCGTGTGGGTTTGATATTGATTATAAAAACTAATATTTGCGGAGGAAGATAATATGGGTATAGCAGTTAAGTTGATGGGTGGCACAGATAAATTTGTTGAGTTTTTAACAGAATGCGGATGCAACGTTCAAAGATATCAAGACAGTATTCAACTTTTAAACGATGTTGAAACATGCGGTGCGATTTTTTTTCTTCCCGATTATAATAATGGGTGCAATATTATAGAACAATTTTCCCCCGAAGAAATAAATAAGATTGCTGTTTTAAAAAATGAAAACAAAAAAATGTACTTTGAAAACTATATGTCTTACAATTTCTATCAAGGAACAGTTTTGGGGTATGAGGTTTTAGGCGATATTAATCATATAACAACAGAGATTTTAATTGCAGACAATTCGTTGGCGAATAAATTAAATGGTGATGTTATATTTCAGGCAAGAAGAAGAGCTTTTTTCCCAAGCATTTCAAGGTTAGAAATGGATGCTCAAGGTGATGTACAATGTGATAGTGAAATTATGCTTCGTATAGGTAAGCATACGGGAACAACAAGTACTATGGATGAAATAGATCATGATCTTGCGGTATTATACAGGAGCAGAGGGATTTATTCTTCATTAATACCTTTATCGGACTATAGTGGTATTTCAATGCTTCCATATTCAAGATATGCAGATCTATACTCAATACTTTTTAGCGAGATTTTGTCTTTAAAACAGTCTGATGTTAAAAATGCGTTTTTAAAGGTGTATAGCAGAATAAATACAAGAAAAAGCTGTCACGATAAAATTGATGAATCAATAAGAGATTCGTATATTAAATCAACTGTTGAATCGGCTGTTAAGTGGCATTTTGACAGTGGAATAATAAGAGATGCAGATGGTAAAAACGGAACATTTGAAATGATAATGTCAAGTAGTGGAGAATTATATAAAAATTTCCGTGTTGATGCAGGAATGTATACAGGTTGGCTTTTGAGCGAAGCCGGGGAATATTTCAATGATGAGCATTGGAAAAAGTGTGGAAGAACAATTTATGATTATTATGCACAACGTGCTCAAATAGACTCAGGAACTCATAAAGGTATGTTTAAATGGTATGTGAATCCTGATTCCGGTCCAAGACAGGCTTATAGTATAGATTGTGGAAGATGTGGTATTTCGCTTGTTAATATGTATAGACTAACCAAGGATGATAGATATTTGTCACAGATACGCAATCTTGCAGATGGATTTATGAATTGGTTTAGTGAAGAACTATTATATAGCAATTTTTTCTGGTTTAGCGATGATCATAGCAAAGATGAACCATATAAGCAAATGAACGTTGTCTGTACACCGGGGATTTATGCCGAAGTTGTTTCATTTATGACGATGGCATCAGTCTTACTTGAAGATGATAAATATGCTAACCGGTGTATTTTGTTGGCCGATAAACTTTGTTCGATTTTTCCCGATTTTGAAACTCACGGTCACACAACAAGCTCAACTTATTCAAGGTACTTACTTTTACTCACAACTGCACATAGTACAGGATTGAGAGATTATTCCGAAATGATAAATTATTTAATTGAATATTTGTCATCACTCCAAACATCATGCGGCGGAATATTTGTTGAAGATAACTTGTCATTTAAAGAATACAGCGGCCGCAGTGGAGAAGTGACGGAAAACGGTATCAATGCACCGTGGGAAGATGTTGAATTTTCAGACCAGCTATATTGCATGAATAATATTATAACTGCATTTACGTCCGTAAAACATATTAAGTATGGTGAAAAAGTAAATAAAGAGCTTGCACTCAAAACACTTAATCAGCTTGAGGATTATCTTATGAAAATTCAGATTTGTGATAGTGGAAGCAAATATGACGGTGGATGGATGAGAGCATATGATATGACCCATGATGAATATTATGGCATGGATCTTGATTTGTTTTGGGGACCATACTGTATTATGGCAGGTTGGATAATGGGTATTATTCCTATAGCATTTTTATCTGAGTTAAATAACAAGAGTTACTATATTTGCTAATTTTATTGTATCTGCTATGCTGAAAAACGATTCTATGCCCGCACAGGTTTTAAGAGAAGTTTTAATGGGGAATATAACTAAATTAAGATGTCACCCGCCTCTATAGGCGGCGGGTGACATTTAA
>JAEDEG010000108.1 GCA_016293435.1 Clostridia bacterium | reverse complement strand
TTGTCTAAAAAATCTTGTCGACACCTTGCAATATACCCGGTCATTTCCCAATATTTTACATTTTACATTTTGCCAAAAAGCTTTGAGGAATATCGAAAAAAGCAGTCTTTGGTCGAACATATGAAAAACCTCATCTCCATATATTTACAAAATTCCCTCCTCATTACGGATATAATGTTATAGTCGACATAATTAACATTAAAGTCGGTGTATAATATAAGGAGGTTTTACATATGGGAAAGACCAATAAGTCAGGTCCTGCCGCCGCAATATCCAAAGGCATCGAAAAAAGCGAAGGTATAGTGCTCAAGTTCACCTCAGCGCATGCGATAAAGGCTGTTTTGTGCTTTGCAATGGAATTTTCGGGAGTGTTTGCTTCGATGTCTCCTTTTGGCATAGGGTTTTATGTATCGGTATTCAAGCAGGAGTCATGGATAGCAAACTATATTGCGGCAATGCTGGGTATAATACTTTCGGGCAAGAGCTACTTCTGGACATATGCCATAGTGCTTACAGCTCTCACCGCAATTATGGCAATATCGGACAAGATGAGCAAAAGTCCTGCCATTAAGGCGGCAGTGTCGTGCGGAGTATTTATTGTTTTGGGAGCAGTACGTTATCTGAGAGGCTCGTTTGTCGCATTTGATATTATGGCACTTATACTCGAGGGCATATTTATGGGAACGGGAGTAATTGTATTTTCCTACGGCTTTGATATATTAATTAATATGAAAAAACGGAGCTTTATTTCAGAAAAGGAAGCCATATGCGCATATGCAACTCTGGCAATTGCAATACTGAGTCTGCAAAGTCTCCCCGTGCTTGCAGGTATTGACCTTGCCTCGGTTGTATCAATGACTGTAATATTTACACTATGTCTGGCGGGTTCACCGCGTTCTGCACTGTCACCCGCTATTTTGCTCGGGATAATCAGTGCTATGGGACCCGGAGGGCGAAGCAGCATTATGGGTACCTTTGCCTTTGGTGCTCTTCTTGCCGGAAGCCTGAGGGGCTACGGGAAACCCGGTGTAGTGCTCGGCTTTATCATTGCCAACACTGCATCCTCGCTGTTTTTGGCAGATGCCGATCAGATTGTGCTTGGTATCTACGACAGCCTTGCCGCCGCACTTATTTTTGCATTTATTCCCGGTTCGGTTATAAGATATTTTTCACTTCTATCATCCAAAACAGACACCTCCTATGCCGCACAAAAAGCAGATATAGACAGGTCAGAATCTCCCGACGGCCTCAGGAGAATGTCGGAATCTCTAAAAAAGCTTTCCGAAATTTATGAAGATGCCGGTCAGCAAAGAATCATAGGTCAAAGCTACATAAAAAGCTCCCTTGCTTTGGTCAGAGAAAAAATATGCGCCGGCTGCCCAATGAAAGACCGCTGCTACAATGACGAAGACGGCTATGCATATGAAGCAGTAAGAAAATATATTACAGTTCCTGCAGTTCCGGTAAATGCATCAACCCTCGACGATAAGCTCAAAAACATCTGCCACCGACGCGACGGCTTTGCAGCAGAGGCAAAAACGATTGTCCATATGCTTCGCAATGAATCACAATGGCTATGCAAAACTGCTGAAAGCAGAAAGCTTATTTCGGATCAGCTAAAGGGTATATCAAAAGCCATACAAAAAGAGAGCGCAAAGCTTGGAAATCGCAGAGACAGTCAGCTTGAAGAAAAGCTGTGGTCAGAGCTTGACAAGGACTGTATATATCCGGAATCGGTGACTGCCGAAGCCAAAAACGGAGAAGATTTTGAAATAAGAATCCGCTTTGATCAAGCGTCACTGAGCAAAAACCTTGCAAAGCAGTGTAAAGCGTGCGTGGATGCCGTAATACCCGGAGGTGCGGAGTTTGGCGGAGCCGGAAAATCAAACGGAAAAGTTACTCTCGCCTATTATCAAAGCTGCGGCTACAGTGCAAGCTTTGGATATGCAACAAAGGCAAAGGTCGGCGAAAAGATAAACGGCGACAGCTTCAATGTCATATATACCGACCGCAGCAGAATGATAATGGCGCTGTCGGACGGTATGGGCAGCGGAAAGGTTGCCGCAAAGGAAAGCCGCCTTGTTATCAGCTTGCTTGAGAGCTTTTTGCAAGCGGGATTTGACTGCGATACGGCTGTGGGACTTATAAATTCAAGTCTGCTTTTAAAGGGAGCAAGAGAAAGCTTTGCCACATTAGATATATGTGATATAAATTTGCCCGATGCTACACTCACCTTTACAAAGCTCGGTGCGACAGATGCCTACATAAAAACCGGAAGCAAAACACAACGCATAAATGCGGGAAGTCTGCCCGCCGGAATCCTTAGAGAAGCCAAAGCCGAAAAACACATGCTGCCAATAGCCTCCGACTGTGTTGTGGTGCTTGTGTCGGACGGTGTGGCAGATATTGCGCTGAAAAACCAAGAACACTCCGGATGGCTTGAAAAGGAACTTTCAGGGCTTGCTGCCTCAAATCCGCAGATTATTGCTGCAAAGCTTTTGGATACGGCACTGAGGCTCACAGACAACACCGCCGCAGATGATATGACCGTTATAGCGGCTTGCATTTCAAAAAATAACTGACCGGGTATAAATTACTAAATTTTGGAGTATATTAGGAGAAGTAAACAAAAAGGAAGTGTATTTATGCCTGAAAAGGAAAACAGAATTATGGACAAGCTGATAAATGCTTTTAAGCCGAAAAAGAATACCTGCGAAGACATTGTGTGTCAGGCAGAGATGGTCATATCGGCATATGTATCTAAAAGGCGGGATGAAATTATTGCAAAATACGGCAAAAAGAAAAGGTCTTTTTCGGGCTTAATGATATTTTGTGCATCAGGTGTTATTTTGTATCTGATTTATGTGGCGTTAAGGTAATTTCAATAAGCGGCAAAGCCGTGTCATTCAACGTTTTCAGGGGGAGATTGAACTCCCACTGAAAAAATTAAATGTCACCCGCCGCCTATAGAGGCGGGGACATCTTAATTTAGTTATAATTTGGCACCGTTAAATTATAAATTATTCTAAGTTGACTTATGCCTCCCTGATATGTTAAAATATATATTATTTTTAATCAGGAGAATAGCAATGAAAATTAACGCCAATGCAAAAATTAATCTGTCGCTGGATATAACCGGTAAAAGACCCGACGGATATCACAATATTTGCATGATTATGCAGGAAACCAACCTTTGCGACAGCCTCGAGGTAAATCTCACAAAAGAACCGATTATCGACTTTTGGTGCGACAAAAAAGTAGTAGACAAAGACGAAGACAACATAGCCTATAAGGCGGCCGCACTGTTTTTGAAAAAAACAAGAGCGATGCACGGCTGTAGCATAAAACTGAAAAAATGTATCCCCGACAGTGCAGGACTCGGAGGTGGTTCGGCAGATGCCGCTGCTGTTTTGAGGGCTCTCAATGAGCTGTGCGGCAATCCCTTTGAAAAAAAGGAGCTAATAGAACTTGGCCTAAGTCTTGGGGCTGATGTGCCGTTTTGTATAATGGGCGGCACGGCAATAGCTGAGGGAATAGGCGAATTTTTGACTCCCCTTTCGGGAATAGAAAAAAAATGGATAGCTCTTATAAAGCCCGACTTTTCAGTTTCAACAGCCGAAGCCTATCGCATGATAGACAGCTTTGACCTCCCCCACCCCGATGTGAATAAGGCCGCAAAATATATTAAACAGGGCGATATGGAATCTCTCTACAGAGTGTGTGCAAATGTGTTTGAATATGCTATCGCCAAAAATCACCCTCAAATTAAATTTCTAAAAGAGTATTTTATGTCGCACGGAGCACGCTTTGCTATGATGAGCGGCTCAGGCCCCACCGTTTACGGAATTTATGACAGCTTTCATGCTGCAAAAGCAGCAATAGACGCATTAAATGAGCCAAGCTATGAGGCAAGAGTTGCCCAATTTAGCTGCCGAAACAAATAAAGCCTTTACTTATGTTTCAAACGGAAACCGTACGAGCTTTGCGCATACAAGAAACGGTGTAGCAGAAATAAGTCAAAGCTATACTTATGACTTACTTAATCGTTTGATATTTCAAATATCCCCAAGAGGACAGAACTCTCATATACACAACAAATGCCATAGAAGGCTTCAATCGACAACTTCGAAAAGTCACAAAAAGCAAAGGTGTTTTCCCAACAGATGATAGTCTCATCAAAATGCTATACCCTGCTATGATGAACATCACAAAAAATGGACAGGGAAACGTCGAGATTGGGGACAAATTTACTCACAACACGAAATTATATAAATCTAAAAATTTTTGATTATTTATTGTAAATATGCTATAACTCGAGTTTGCCTGAAAAATGTACTAAAAGCTTCCGATTTAATTGCGCGGAAGCTTTTAGTTAATCCAAAAACGGCGATATTATGCTGTTTTTAAGTTCTTGATAATTCGTACTGCATTTTCGCACTGCATTGATAATTCATATTGTTTGCTTTATATGTTTTAATTCTCCGATTCTGTATAATTTTTTTGGTATTTCTATTCCGAAAGCACTGAGAATTGCTGTCAAATCATCATCATTTAAATTGTTAAATGTGCGGTTATATGTTCAGGCTTACGCACATACAGAGGTCTTGTATTAAAGCTCATTTTCATCAATCTGAACTCATCTTCTATTTCAACAAGATTGTGATATGTATCTGTAATTTCTTTATTCGACATTTCGATTTCAGATGTAATGATAGAATAATAGCCGGTAATTTAAATTCATTTTTTTGTTTTTCTAAGTCAAACTCGGGGGGTAAAGGCAGGTATTTTATGGAGGTTTTTGCCTTATTTGCACATAAATATGTGTCTAATTTGCCTATAATACGAATATTTTAATAAAATTAAATTTGGGTATTGATTTTTTTGATAAGCTGTGTTATAATTTCTATTATTGATGATTAATTCGATTAAATTGAGCAATTGGAGGTGAATATATTGCCTAATATTAAATCCGCTAAAAAGAGAGTTAAAGTTATTGCTACCAAAACACTCAGAAATCAGATGATTAAATCTAATCTTAAAACCTGCATAAAGAACTTTGAAGCTCTCGCTGCAAAGGCTGACAAGGCAAACGCTGTTGAAGCTTGCAAATTAGCATTCAAGAGACTTGATCAGGCTGTTGCTAAGGGTATTCTCCACAAGAACACTGCAGCCAGAAAAAAAGCCCAGCTTGCTATTAAGCTCAATAAAATCGGTGCATAATTTTATCCGATAGCAAACCTTCCGCGAGGAAGGTTTTTTTGTTACACAATTGTGTGTGCATACTTTATCATATCCTACCGCCAAATATTAAATTTAGATTTCAGCAGTTGACATAAATCTCAGGCTGTGTTACAATTTATACATAAAATAATAAGTAGGTGATACATATGAATGCAGTACAAACTATCCGAAATTATGCAGACAACGCCCGGGTTAAAGAAAACCTTACTTGTGCGCTGTCAGAAATCAAAAAGTATACTGACCGTGCCATAGCTACAGTAAAGGCAGTATCGAGAATTGATACTATAGTCATAGGAGCAGTGTGTGCCTCGGCAGGCGCCATATTAGGCTGCATTTTTTCAAAGAGCTGCAAAAAGCTGTTGGCTGTGCTTGCCATGATATGCGGATTTGGCTCGGCATATCTTATATACAAAAAATATTTTAAAGATTGATTTTAAATCTGAGACAAGGTTCAATAAGCGGCAAAGCCGCGTCATTCAACGTTTTCAGTGGGAGATTGAACTCCCACTGAAAAAATTAAATGTCACCCGCCTATAGAGGCGGGTGACATCTTAATTTAGTTATATTATCATCCCAAAGGACTGCACCGACTTGCAGTCCTTTTTTAATTAAAAAGCTTCAAAAGCCATTTTTTGACTTTTGAAGCCTTTTAATTAGTTTAAATAGTAATTTCAAATAGAATATTATTTGTCGAGAATATATACCGCAATAACCTTTTTATCCATTATAATTGCTAAAACTGTAGATGACTGAGATATATCTGCATCCACAAATTCCTCGTAGGTCTTAACCTCATCGGCAGTTGTGGTTTCAAAGGCTTCGGTCTTTGTGTTATACTTATAGTATACCGTAGAAGATGTGGTATTGAATGCTTCGTATGCATCTTCCCTAAAGTCTTCATCATCAACAAATGCTGGAATTACTCTCAAGGTATTTTCATCGACATTCAGTGAATATACCGTACCTGTTATAGCCTGATAATAACCCTTAGTTGAAGTATAATCCCTCGAGATAAAGTTTTCATTGCCATTTACATAGCTTCCGGTTGAATTGCTGAGCTTTCCGTCTACATATACGGGAAGCATAGCCGTAACCGGATTGCCTGCAAACTTAACTACATCACCTGATTTAAGATTATCAAAAATTTCGAGATTTACATCATAATCTGTTTTGATTGTCTTTTCTTCGGTTTCGCCGGCTTTGATATAGCTGATGTTTTTAACTATATTACCATCGGCATCTTTGGTTTTACCAACGGAGTTGATGAAGTAAACAGGAGTTGCGGAACCTATAGTAGCTTCTGTTGTCTGACCGGCCTTTAGGAAGTTTACAACAAGAGCAGCTGTCGATTTATCTACATCGTAGGCTTCTGCAGCATAGCTGCCACCATCAGAAAAATATGACGATGAATATTTTTTGTATTTTGTAACCTGAGTTATATCCGACGGTATTACAAAAACAACAGTTGATGAAGAGCTCAGGTTAAACTGGTTTGCATCACCGTTTTTAAAGGTATATCCTGTTTTTGAATACTTAAGTGTGCCGCCTTTTGCAAAATAGCCCTTTTCACCGGTGTGAACTGTGTTATTCATTGCATAGGGCTTGATATATCCGTTTTCATAGTCGTTGGGATCCATACATTCAATTACAGAAACAACGGTCTGACCACTACCACTTGATACTGATGTTTCATATCTGATAGGCTGAATAAGATATAAGGGATGATCATCGGCATCAAAGCTTTCACTTCTTGACTCTATAAGATAGTCAATTGCTTTGTCACTATCCATTGATGTGCCGTTAACTCTTACCTTATCTTTGAGGCCATAGACAACTGTAGTGCCGCTTGTGGTCATAATCTCAACCTGGTAGCCGGTATCCATACCAACACCCTCTTTGTAACGTATGAGCAAGCCGTAGGGATTGGAGGAATCGGTCTTTTCAAAGAAAGTAATTCTGCCAAGATAGTCGAGGTAGAATTTACCGGAATCGTTGATTTCAAAGCCTACATCAATTTTACCGTCGAGAAGAGTTCTGAAATAGGGTGATACCTCGTAGCTTTCTGTGCCTATCTTAAGCTCTTCGTAGTCGGAAGACATTTCTTTAACAGTTCCGCTAACAGTTACTGTAGAAACATATGCATATGCGCCTTCGTTAGTACCGTATGGAAGAGCTATATCAAGAACGGCGTTTTTGGTAATGCCTGTGAGCGTGGAAGTATTAAGGGCTCCGTTCTTGGTTGTAATCTTTTTAACAGATGCTACATCATATTCATCAAGAGCAAGAGTATCAAGACCGGTAACACTTGTGTGTTTATCGTATACAGATGTGATACCGTTTGAAGTAGATACAGAGCTTACAAAATAGGTTGTAAAGCTTTCGACAAAAGCAACCTCTGCGTTCTTTGCACTGCCGTCATTGCTGAGGAATGTGATTGAGCCGTTTGATACATTAAGGTAATCCCTTATAAAGTTTGCATCAATATCGGAGGGATCTACCGGCTTACCATTGTATACAACATAAAAATCTTTGGAGAAGGACATGCTTGATGTCTTATTATCATATTCT
The DNA here is from genome assembly GCA_016293435.1 of Clostridia bacterium. Classification (GTDB taxonomy): domain Bacteria; phylum Bacillota; class Clostridia; order UMGS1810; family UMGS1810; genus RGIG1828. The sequence goes on along the minus strand of JAEDEG010000108.1, from coordinate 1,072 downwards.
GCATCTTCGTCTGCAAAGTATTCGATACCGTCAGCAGTAACGCTTTCAATCTGCCAGTCCTCCAGCTTAACAAGCTTGTTGCCGCTTTCCTTTGTAACCTTTGTAAGCTTTGACTTGTTTACAGTGCTGTACTGATATTTGACCTCATAGCCTACAAGAGCTTTAAGTGATTCTAAGCTGAGATCACCTATATCATAAACTGTATCGTCGATAAGCACCTGAGACTTTTTGAGAGACTGACCGGTAAGACAATATTCAAATACACCAAGGAGCACACCGGTTTTGCTTTCGGCATTGTCCTTTGAATCGCCAAAGCTGTTACCGCCTGTGTTGCCCATACCACCTGTAGAATAGATGGGTTTACCGTTGCTGTCGGTACCTGTCTGTACAAGGGGCTTACAGTCGAGCATGTTGTAAATAAGCTGTGCTACCAAAGCTCTGGGAGCCGGAGAATCACCAAGTGATATTGCATTTTTGGAAAGGTTTATCTGATTTGATATATCCAGATATCCCTGATACCATGGTGTGAGAGCTTTGTCAACAACGGGCTCATAGCCGAGTGTACAAACTATCATCTTAACCGCTTCACCGTATGTAACTGTGTTGGTAGGACGGAAGCTGCCGTCTTCATAACCGTTTATTGCACCGGTTCCTACAGCATATGCAATATATGGAATTGCCCATGCGCTGGACGAAGCTGAATCTGCAACATCGGGAAAGTTTGTTGTTGTTGCCGTAAATTGAGTTCCTCTGGGGGCACTTGCCACTGCAAGAAGCTTTGAGAACTCAGCACGAGTTATGGTATTTTCAGGCTTGAAAGTACCGTCATCGTAACCGTTGATAACGCCATCTTCAACGAGAGATGTTATTGCCTCGTAGTGAACATTGTTTGCATCAACATCTGTAAAGTCTGCCGCAAAGGCAGGAAGAATCGATACAGATGAAAGCACAAAAACCAAAGTCATAATCAAAGCAAAAATACGTTTAGATGATTTCATTTTGATTACCTCCATTTTATTTTTTGATTTCTTTATAAATAAAGACACCTCTATGCAGTAATTGTACCACTAAC
>JAEDEG010000107.1 GCA_016293435.1 Clostridia bacterium | reverse complement strand
ATTTCCGGTGCTTACGGGCAACAACCTTAGAATTGCGATTCCGAAAGAAAATTTTACCGATATACCGGATTGGGCTGAAACGGAGCTTTCGGATGTATTTGATGCCGGAATTGCCGCCGGTACGGGTGACGGAAAATTTTCACCGGACGAGCCTGTTACGAAAGAACAGATGAAACTCTTTATAAATCGTGCATACACAGTTTACGGATCAAATTTTAGGGACAGTTTTTATGCCACGGTTAATAAAGCGGGGTTGGAAAGCTTAACAATTCCTGCCGGCAGGACAATTTCAGGCACACTTTATGACATTGACGATCGAGTTAATTTACAGATTCAGGAGTTAATAAAGGAAGTGTCCGCATCATCGCCGAAGAAAGGCTCGGCACAGGAAAAAATCAAAATTCTGTATGAGTGCATTATGGATACGGAAGCGCGGAACGCTGAGGGATACACGCCGATTGCCGACGACCTTAAAGCAATTGAGAACATTAAAAGTGCATCCGATTTAGGTTCGGTTATGCTGATGGACGATACCCAATCGGCACTGTCGCTTCTTGGGGATTTCACAATAACGATTGACAGTTTGGACAGCAGCAAGTATTTGACGCTTTTCATTCCTGCGTCGGCGATAGAATCAAAAGAGTTGTATGAGGGAAAAGCGGACACACAGAAGAAAGCGTATTTAAAATACATTGCCGCTTTGCTCAAGCTGTGCGGAGAGGATGAAACAAGTGCCGAAAAGGCAGCTTTGGAATTCTTTGATTTTGAAAAACAGCTTTCTGACGCATCACTTACGATTGCCGAACAGTATGATTTAGAAAAAACATATAATATTTACAGTCTTGAGGAATTAAACCGAATATTTTCTGCGGTTGACTTAAGCGCCGTATTTAAAGAAACAGGATTGAGCGACAGCGACAGAATCCTTGTTATGGATAAAGGAAACATGGAAAAGCTTGCGGAAATGATAACTGACGATAATATTGACGCAATTAAGAACTATCTTAAAGTTTTATTGATACAGATGTGTGCGGATTATTTCGGAGAGGATTTCAGAAATGCTCAAATTACATACATCAATGAAGCGTACGGTACAGAGGGTTCTATGACGTTGGAGGAGGAGGCATCCGATATTATCGCTTCCGTCCTCGGTGATTATGTCGGTGAGGTCTATGCCGAGAAGTATTGCACGGATAAAATTGTTTCGGACGTAACGGATATTATACACGATGTTATTGATGTGTACAAGAAAAGAATTGCGTCACTCGACTGGATGAGCAATTCTACAAAGGAAAAAGCCGCTTTAAAATTGGACACTCTGCGCCTATGCGTTGGCAGTCCGGACTACAGCACCGTGGAATCACCTCTCGATACCGCAGAATTCAAAAGTGTTGCCGAGGGAGGAAGTTTTTATCGGAATATGTTGGAAATCGAGCAGGCAATACGAAGGTATGACGCAAAGGTATCAATCGATCCTGTAGATAAAAATATGTGGATTGCCACGCCGCAAACCGTAAATGCCTTTTATACGTCAAGCCTCAACTCCATGACGATACCGATTGCGTTTTTGCAGGCTCCGGTATATGATGAAAATGCATCCTATGAAGAAAACCTTGGGGCTGTCGGATCTGTAATAGGACACGAGATTACTCATGCGTTCGATACAAGCGGCTCACAGTATGATGAAAACGGAAATGCCGTCAACTGGTGGACCGAAACGGATGAAAAAGAGTTTGAACGTTTGTGCGAACAGGTAGTTTCTTTCTTTGACGGCGTTGAAACGGCACCGGGAATTGCGGTAAACGGAACACTTACTTTAACCGAGAACATTGCCGATTTGGGTGCGGTTGCCTGCATCACGTCAATCGGCGAGAAAAAGCAAAATTTTGATTTTGAAAAAATGTATGAAGCATATGCGAAAATGTGGATGTCAACGGCATCGAGAGATACGCTCCTCATGTATTCATATAACGATGTTCACGGTCCGTCAAATGTTCGTGTTGACAGAGTGCTCCAAAGTGTTGATAAATTCTATGAGATTTACGGCATAACCGAAAAGGACGGAATGTGGGTAGCACCGGAAGACAGGGTTAGAATTTGGTAAGGTAAAATTAGAGGAGAAACTGAAATGAAAACACGGTTTTGAAAACGCGGTATAAGCTCATTGCTGACGGCCGCAATTCTGATGGGAATGCTCCGGTTCCCGGTGGCGGCTGAAAAAGGCTACATGCCTTTGCCGGAGGTTGAAATTGGACAGGATATTTTAGATAACAACCTGTTTTATCTTTCAACCACTACGGCAAGTATTGAGGAGGCAGGAGACAATATTCATTTGCTTCGTGTCGCAAGAGGCGGAGATGCTGCCGAGGCGGCGGGGGTTACAGTCAAAGATTGCCGATGCATACTGCTTGTCGTCCGCTGCCTTAATCTCAGTGATATCTGTTATACACTTCTCCGGCGGTGCTTTTGCCGTGAAATCCGGCTTAATGAGATCGTCCGATTTCTGTGATTCCTTATCTGCCTTAGTTATTCCATGCGGTTTCCGCTTCGGCATATGACTGATTCCGAGCTTTTCCATCACCCTGTATACAGTGCGTTCACTCGGTATATGCACACCTTCGAGCTTCTTGTTTAGAAGCACTTGGTGCATTCGCTCTCGCCCATAGGTATCATTGCACTCATCTTCGGCAAGTATGCCCTTGAAGTATAGTATTCCTTTACTTTAATGTTATAACGCTACTATCGGAGTTTATTTCCGCCACATACCCAAATTCCTTTGCGACGGCTTCTAACGGAACATACAAAGAATCTTCTACAAATCTTGCGCAGATTTCAAGAGGAACCCAATAGCCTTTTGCCTGATTTTTTCGCATACCGGTTATTTTAGGAATAATTTCAAGAGTAGTATCTTTCTTGGATATTGTTGCGACGTAAGTATCTTTATCGAACAGAACATCACATCCAATCAGTTTGAATATATCATAAGATACGAGAACTTTTGAATTAAAAACTGCATATGTTATTTCATAGTTTGAATCTTCTGTCACAAGTTTTGCAGGCACAACCGACATTGTGTTAACCAGGTCGTATGCGTGTCTATCATCATAGATCGCAGGACACTCATATTCAATCCCTTCTGCTGTTTTTTCCATTCCCAGCATACATGTTACACCTGGATATAACTCTATAGATTTTTCTGTATCTCCCTCTTTGTAAGGATACTGAGATGCAAAATCCTGTGCGAGTCTATCAATATTTGTTAAGGATGTATCCCATGTCATACCCCTCGTTCCTCTGATTGAAGCAAAAGGAATACCATTTTTGCCATCTAAAATAACATAAGCAACATCGTCATTTTCATCTTCGCCCTCACTTTTTGCTACCATAATCGGAGTATCAAGTGCATTAGAAATCATAATAGCAACATCATTTCTTATTGCCGGGGTTTTTGTTTTAAGATTTAAGTTGCTTGTAATGCCAATTCTGGTTGCAGTTGCATTATATCCGGCAGGATATCCGCTTTGTTGTTCAGCCATTTCTCCGTAACCAAGCAAACACACAATCATTTTAACAATTTCTTCGTTAGTAATATTGCTTTCAGGATTGAAGTTTCCATTACCATCACCATTTACAATGCCGCGTTTTTTTGTTGCATATATGTATTTATATGCCCAATGTTCTACGGAAACATCGTTAAAAAGATTTTTCTCCACATCTAACGGCAAACTAATGTCTCCTGCAACGCAAATCATTTTAGCAGCTTCAGCTCTTGTAATATTATCATCTAATCTTAAATTACCATTTTCATCACCGACCATAATTCCAAGTTTATATAGTTCTTCTTTTTGTATATCAGTTAACTGCATTGTATCTGCATAAGCAGAAATTGTAAAAAGTTGTAAAGTGATTAAAATTATTGCACATATTTTCTTCATAAAGCACCTCTCCTAATATAATATATAATTACCGCTAATATCCCAATCATTTTGCGTTTTGCTTTTTACCTCTATATCATAGTTTTTTCCTTCCTCGAATCCCAAAAAACTATAAACATTATCATTGTTTGCTAAAATAGTAAACTGCCCTACATCCTCGTTTGTTTCTGAATCAGTTATTTGCACATCGAATAAGTTATCACCTTCAACAGACATATAAATAGAGATGTTTCCATTTGCATCAGCTGTTACCTGTGTCTTATTTTCCTTAAAATCATTTACGATGTAATTCTGTTCCAAATCAACGGGTGTGCTTTGAGTATGAGTTATTCCATTAGCTTGCAATTCTTTTTTTATTTCCGTAGAATTTATATCTGACAAAATAATTTGTTCAAACCCAACATATAAGTCCTCCGAAACGGAAGTAGATTTAATTTTCCTTTCATCGGTAATTGTTTGAGCAATATCCGTCTTTATAGAGTGGTTATTTGCATTTTCATCAGCGCTAATTCTTGATAAGTCAACGCTTTGTTTTTCAATCTTACCGGTTATTAGATTATTTTCACTTGTTTTATCATAGGATTCTGATTGCTGTAATGAAACGCTACTTGTGTCCTTTGGATACGATTCGCTCTCATCAATATTTTGCGGTGAATATAAAATATTTGTTCCTTGTATTTTGTTATTATCCGCCTGTTCTGTTTCTTGATTATTCATTATCGCCATAACAACGGTTGCATATAGCATTGTTGTCATTATAACAACTACCATTATTAAAGAGAATACTTTTGAAATTCGACCGTTTTTAGACCGAATTTTCGAAAATCTATTCTGCAGTTTTTTCTTATCCATAATCATTTTTGTTGTGTATGAGTTTTCCAACATATAAATTTCGCCTCCTATTCAACCAAATCAAGAATTGTTTTCATATAGATTTTTTGTTCTGTATCGGACATATTTTTTGTAACTGTCATATCACAGGAAATCTCGCAGGATTCGCTGACATTCGCACAAAGCAGATATGCAAGAGGGTTAAACCAATGCACAGCGTTTACAAAGAGTGATAGCCATTTGAAAGCCAAATCCTTTCTCTTGTAATGTGTCAGTTCGTGCAGGAATACCATTCGCATATTTTCGTCCGGGATTTCTCTGCAGGGAATGTAGATAACCGGGAATAGAACGCCTACAAGCATGGGCGACTGTATATCCCTTGACATTCTGATTTTGATATGCCGTTTTATCTTCAATTCCTTTTTAACCTCATTCAGCATAGCATTTTCCGTTATCCTTATAGCCTCTTTATGCTTATGGGTAATGTAAACAATATAACTGCTGAAAACTATAATTAGAAAAATGCACATACCGATAAGCCATATATAAGCCAACAAATCAAGCAGCTTAATACTAAGTTTAGGTGTGATGTTTACCTCTCTGTACTCAATGGGTGTTTCCTCGATTATAACCGTTCTCGGAGCTCCCTCTAAATCTTGCACAGTTTCCGGCTGCACAATTTCATTTTGAGGGAGCAGCGGGAGCTTTTGAGCTTCTTTTGGAGGTATCAGCTTGTATGTAGGTATAATCATTGAGAGCAATACCGCAATCCATACGTAATATTGCCATTTGGCAGGAAATTTCTTTGCGGTAATGGGTTTTAAGCAAAGTAGTAAAGCTGTTATCCCAAAACCAAAAAGGCTTAATATAAGCACTGTTTTGAAAAGCTCAAACATAGTATCACTCCAATTCAAACATTTTTTTCAAATCTGACATATCTGCATTTGAAAGTTTTTTGTTTTCATAGAGTGCCGCAACAAGATTTTTAACAGAGCCTTTATAAATCTTTGAGAGGAAATTTTCTGTTTCGCTTAAATCGTATTCGCTTTGTTTCAGCAAAGGGTAATACAAATTGGTCTTGCCCTTTTTATCACAGGCAATAACCTCTTTTTTGAGAAGTCTTTGCAAAAAAGTAGATACGGTAGAAGCCGTCCAGTCGTTTCCGTCAAGCTCTCTTACAACATCTGCAACAGTCATTTGTTTTTCAGCTTTCCAGAGTATTCGCATAATTGCGTATTCGGAATCGGTAATTGTGTGTTTAACAGTTGACATTTTATTGTCCTCCTTATGTTACATAAGATTGATTTTAGCGTAATTACACTTGTAGCTACTGTCATTAGTATAACAGGTGTAGCTACACTTGTCAATATGTTTTGTAAATATGTGTCAAATTTTTTGTAACTCCAATTCGTTATCAAGTCCTTTATTCTTAGGTTTAGGATATATTTGTTCTTGTTGTTGATAGTTCCACCATATAGTATAATGTATAATGTCAAAGAAGAATAAACGGACTAAGCCTTGCAGGGTAAAGCTTGCAGGGCTTTTTATATACGCAAAATCGAGGTGAATTTAAATGCCGAAAAAACCGAAACGGCCGTGTTCATATCCATGCTGTCCGAGGTTAACGGACGGTAGGTTCTGTACGGAACATCAAAAACAAGAGAACAAATGCTACGAAAAATATGACCGTTCTCCGGAGATGAAGAAACGATACAGACGAGCGTGGAAACAAAACCGCGACATACACATAGCACAGCATCCATTGTGTGAGGTTTGTAAAAGGAAAGGCAGACTGACCCCGGCTGAGGAGGTTCACCACATTGTTCCGTTGTCACAAGGCGGAACGCATGAGGAGAGCAGTCTTATGAGCCTGTGCAAGTCTTGTCACTCGGAGATAACGGCAAAATCCGGTGACCGCTGGCATAATAAAAGCCGCAGTAAATGAGCGGCTTTTATATCATAATTGATGGTCGAGTATCCATTTTAATAAATCTTTAAACGAGTATTTGTCTGAGGCAACCTTAAGAATGGTATCTGAAAGCTTTGATTGTGTATACTCTAATTCAATTTTATTTAGAGCGAGAAATACGAGCATTGCATGAGTTCATATTCGTTTGTTGCCATCTACAAAAGCACGGTTCTTAATAAGACCATAACCAAGACGTGCTGCTTTTTGCTGAATTGATGGAAACACTTCAATATTGTCAAAGGTTTGAAATGGTGCATTAATTGCTGATTCCGGCAACTGTTCATCGCGAATGCCTTCAGAACCGCCGGTTTCTGTAATAAGGTTTGAATGCAATAAAATTATCTGTTCTTTTGATAAAATTATCATTTGGCAAGTACCTCATAGGCCTCACGGTTCTTGTCGATAAGACGCTTAGAAACTGTGAGCAGGTCCTCATTGTCCGCAAGCTGTTCTTTTTCAGCTTTTTCGAATTCTATCAAAAGATAACGAGGCGTATTATTCTTTAAAATTACAACAGAACCGTTCTCATCAACCATACGTGCAACACGCGAGAAGTTTTGATTCGCCTCCGTGATGGATACAAGATTGTTTGTGTTAACATTCATGGGTTATTCCTCCTTCATGCGGTCTTATATATATTATACACTATAACATCCGTGAAATTGCATTTGACCGTTGGGGTGCTGTGCAGATGGTGCAGAACCTTGAGGGTATGGGATTTACCGTTGTTCCGTTCGGACAAGGCTTTAAAGATATGTCACCGCCGACAAAGGAATTGATGAAACTTGTGCTTGAAGAACGCATTGCACATGGCGGACACCCGGTTCTTCGGTGGATGATGGATAACATTTATGTTCGCACAGACCCGGCGGAAAACATAAAGCCGGACAAAGAGAAATCAACAGAGAAGATTGACGGTGCCGTTGCAACCGTCATGGCACTCGACCGTGCGATACGATGTGGTAATGACATATCAGAGAGTGTTTATGACGAGAGAGGAATTTTATTTATATAAATAAAGAGGAACAGAAATTCTGCTCCTCTGCAGACCGCCCACGGTATTGCGCCTATTAATAGGCTTGTGGGAGAAGTCATTAATAGTATATGCTATATAAAATATATTATTACAAAACGGTTGACCAATCGCTTCTAAAACCATAATATTTCATGTTGACAAATGGATATTTTTGGGTAAGCAATGCTATCTCTGATTTCATGTCGCTAAAGTCCTTATCAGTCAATAGTCTTTTCATAACCAATATAAAACCATATAAATGTGCATCATCTATTTTCCCATTTTTAAGAATCCGAAGTAGTGAACGCTCATTTTTACTAAGCTTTGGTTTTTGCTCAAATAAACGGTTATATAATCTACTGCCATGAGCGCAAAGGTTCCTAAGAATGGTCATCGAATGCATAAACTTGCCCATGATTTTATGAGGAATGTTTAATCTTGCAGCAACTGTTGATTGTATATTGGATTGACTTATCGAATATAAGAAGGATATATCAGCTATAGTAAGCAAGTCCACATATGCCCATAAAGGTAAAGGCTGTTTTAAATCTTCGATAAAGTGTTTTAGATATACCTCGTGTGGCAAACGCTTATTCTTCTGCTCTTCAGCTTTATCTACAAGTTTTTGGTAAACATCGGCATTTGTGAAATTGTTCACATCTAAATAACCGGTCGAACCATTTACCTTTGTAAATTCATAGGCATACACCGATTTAAGCTGAACTTCAATGATTTCAAGATATTTTAGAAGAATATGTCTTAACTCATGATCGAAAGAGTAGATATCAATTATATTCTGAAATGAAGCGGTTTTTGAAAAAACATCGTGATTTCTTAGTGTAAGAGAATAACCACTCACACGATAATAATTATTGTGCAACAAAAAATCAGAGGCCTTTTCCTCATCGTCGATAGTCAAACCACGGGACTTAAGTATATTTAATTGTTCATCAATAGTTTTAAACTCCTTATCAGACATAGTACATTTCTCCTAAAAACAGAACACCCTCAAGTGTGCATACGTTACCGCAGAGGCCTGAGGGAGATGTTATCTGTATTATACTATAATTATTTTCTTTTGTCAATCAGAATGACGAAAGAAAATAAAATTCAGCGTTTTCAACAAAACGCGAGGAGGTTGAAGAGTGAAAATAAATAGGAATTTCAAGACATAACAAAAAAGGGTACTTAATACC
>JAEDEG010000011.1 GCA_016293435.1 Clostridia bacterium | reverse complement strand
GCAAAAGCAGTGCATCGTGTTCAGCAAGATACGGTGCTATTGCCTCCGGCATTTCGTTTGTTGATGGTGTGCCGTAAGGAGTCAACGGTATTGAGCCTATCGCTATTACGGTTTCAATCATACTGTATTCGTCAAGACTTTTGCCTGCAACGGCAAAGCCCGTAGCCGTAGGCGGGTGTGCGTGAACTACCGCACCCACATCATCACGTTCGGCGTAACAACGCATATGCATTTTAATCTCGCTTGACGGTTTGTAATTACCCTCTGCCTCTATAATATTCATATCCTTATCTATAATCACAAGCTTTTCAGGTGTTATAAAGCTTTTTGATATTCCCGTAGGCGTTACCAAAAAGTTGCCGTCCGGCAGTAATACCGACACATTTCCGTCATTTGCCGCAACCCAGCATAACTGCCACATCTTATGGCATACATCGCATATCTGTTCTCTTATCTTTATATATTTCATTACTAAAACCCCTTTACTTAACAACTCCAAAGCATCTAATGCATTAACACCACATTGAATTGATATTTAATGCTTGCCTGTGTAGCATTATCCTTAATAGAACAAGCTCTTAAACAGCAAGATTCATTTATATTGATTTTACCTGAATTATCCGCAATTCCACCGAAACCTATTACACACCATTTTATTTTTTAATTATAATTTCCCTTTCACTGTCAAATTAATTATTAATCAGCGATTGCCCAAATAAAAGATACTCCTTTGAGGGTTGCCTCTTTTTCACTGACGGTAACATTGTTGGAAAGCAAAACCATACTGCTCTCTGGCAAATCTACCGCATACTCGCGGTCAGACGGATTAATTGCGCAATAGAACACTTTACCATTGTTCTTTCTTGTAAAAATAAGCGGATAATCCTCATTTAAAAGCTCAAAGCTTGAATTTTCGGAAAACTTACCTAAATATTCCCTCTTAACTGATACCAAGTCTTTAACAGTATTAATAAGCGAATTGTCTCTTTTTTCCATATCGTCACAGTTTACGGTTTTATAATTGTCACCAATCGGCAAATAAAGTTCACCGTCTGTGTCGCTGAATCCGGCATTTTTGCCCGAAGTCCATTGCATTGGTGTTCTTGAACCGGTACGGCAATATCCACCATCTTTTGTTTTTAATTTAGTATATGGCATACCTATTTCGTCACCGTAGTAAATCATAGGAACGGTTGGAAGTGCCAATATGAATGCAAAGACCGCTTTAAGCTCGTCTTCGGTTCTGCCCATAGATATTCTCGGCAAATCGTGATTACCCGTAACCACCGAAATATAACCTTTGCCCTCAATCTCTTTTAAACAGCTTAAAAAGTAATCAAAAAAGCTTTTACATTCGCCCTTACCTTCTTTTCGGAAAAAGCTGTTGCCATCGCTCTTAATTACATTTGTTCCCGATTCTTTTCTGAAAAGCAGATTATATCCGTCAGAAAAACAATGAGTAAGGTAATCTATATCAAAACTGCCGCTTCCTACCGAATAATGAGGCTGTCCCCATTCCGATACAAAAAGTGCATTCGGGAATTCTTTTTTTGCTTCACCGAAAATCTTACGCCATACTTCGCAAGACGCTTTACCGCATTCATCGTCTTTTACTATACTGCAAGCAAGATCGACTCTAAAGCCATCAATACCTAAATTTAAATAGTAGCGTATTATATTTAATACCTCTTCATGCACCTTAAGGCACGGCTCATCGGTATAGAGATTTTGCCAAGATTCGGTTTTTTTTGCAAATCCGAAATTCAGCGACGGTTGAAAGCTGAAGAAATTAACAAGATAATTTCCGTCACGTTCACATGTTCCGGTCATGTGTTTGTATGAACACTCATCGAAAACGCTGTCAGTCCAAACATAGTAATCCGAATACTCATTTCTTTCATATTTTTGAGATTCTCTAAACCATTTATGTTTATCCGAGGTGTGTCCTACAACAAGGTCAAAAAGTACCTTCATACCTAACAAATGTGCCTTTTCGGTCAATTCTTTAACATCGTCAATTGTACCGAATTTTTCGTCTATGGCATAATAATCTTCGACATCATATCCACCGTCACCGAAAGGAGACTTATATACTGGATTTATCCAAACTATATCCGCAAACTGCTTTATGTAAGAGAGCTTTTCCGTTATTCCCCTTAAATCACCTATTCCGTCTTTGTTGCTGTCGTAAAACGATGTTGGATAAACATTATAAATAATTGAATTTTTAATTGATTTGTTCATTTAACTCATCTCATCCCATTTGATTTTAGTGTTACCATAAAGTTTCTCTCGTAATAAGCTATTAAATTTTGTAATTTTCTCCCAGACAATTTTTAACCGCCTGTCTTAAATCTTCTATCTCTGAATTTTCAAGCGGTAAAAACGGTGCTCTGCAATTACCATAAGGCATACCGCAAATATCTAAAACTGACTTAACAGCAGGAATAACGCCATGTTTTAAAATTGAATCAATCATTTTATTGGCTTGATCTTGATAAAAAAGTGCTTTTTGCATATTGCCTGCTTTATAGTTGTCATAAATTTCACGCATTGTTTTTAATTGGAAATTGTATGTTGTACCAATACCGCCATCTGCACCCGCAGCAAGACCGGAAAGGAACAGTTCATCCTTACCATTAAAGAAAACCTTTCCAGAATTATATGCTTTAAGCCGTTCAAACTGATAGAAATCCGAGTCAGTAAACTTCATTCCGGCAACATTAGGAATATTTAACAATTCATTAAGTTGCGAAAAACTTAACCGTGTTCCGGTAAGAGCGGGAACATTGTATATAATTACAGGAAGACTTGTTTGTGCCGCAATCGACTCATAGAAATATTTAATTTCTTTAAAAGAATACGCAAAATATATAGGTGTTATTGAAGAAACTGCATCCGCACCTGATTTTTCGGCAAACGATGCCAGCTCTAAAGTATCACGAAGTCCGGCACTTCCGACCTGCGAAATTACAAATGCTTTGTTTTGAGTTTTTTCAAGAACTGCTTCAAGCAGAATTTTCCTTTCTTCAAGTGAGCATAACAACATTTCACCCGAAGATCCGCCTACATAGAAGCCGTCTGCCCCCTGATTAATAAGAGCAGAAACAAGTTTTTCAACTCTTTTTGTATCTATGGATTCACCATCATCGGTAAATGCTGTAAGTAACGCGGGAATAACACCTTTTAATTTTTGATTTTTCATAATATCATCCTCAGACAAATATTTTATTTTTTATACCGGCAACAATCATAATACAATGATTTAAACTATATTGAGCATAGAAGTATAAATTCCTACTTAACCTGAACTCATTCCTACCTTTGAGAAAAAATTTTGTATAATTCCGCCTGTTGTAAAAAGGAGTATTACAATATTGGCTGTTCCCTGTACAACATATTTCTGAAAATTATTCATTTTGATAAAGCTCTCCCTATTCTAACCGTACATAAAAATCAATATACTAATCATCAGTAACAGAAATCATTCTTACTTTTATTGATTTTCTGCGTATACCGTCATCACAAAGATGATAAAAGTCAGAATACACTATCATTGCATGAGTGTCGTCAATATTCACTATATCACAATTACAGCATGAGCCTGCCCACTGGTGAAAATCCGGTTTTTGGGGCGGATTATTTATATAACAACTCCTGTCGGATGATTCCATTATTTCAATAGGCTCATCCCAACTCAAACCGGATTTATCGTTTGTTAATCTCACTTTAATACCCGGTCTGCCATATATGGCGGCTATTGTATCGCCAAGTCTGCACATTCTCGGCAATACGCCGATATCGTCAAATCTGACCGGTTTTGTCCAACTGTTTCCTCCATCGGTAGAACGGCAAATATACATGGGAGCCCATTCTTTATCACCATGAGATACATCTGTAACTCGCAGTAACATAATCATCGAACCGTCCGGAGCAAATTCCAATTCAGGCTCACAATATCCGCCGCACATAAACGCATTCTCATACTCCAAATTATCGGGAATAAAGTCAACCCAGCTTTTTAATTTCCAATTGTAACCGTTATCTTCCGAAGATAATACATAAGCTGTGCAGTACGGTGTGAAAGCGCCGTTTTTCGGATTTAATCCGGATGAATATGTTGCAGCCCAGGCAACTCCGTCAGGTGCAACTTTAATTCTCCCTATCAACTGCGGCATAAGCGGAACAGCACTTTTACCGTCTAATCTGAAACACATTTGTATTCCTAAATTATTCCATTCGAGTTTAGCCCATTCTTCGGTTATGACGTTTGAACCGGATTTTTTGCGCAGGAATCTCCATTCGTCCGCATGTTCAAAAAGACCGTCCGGAAGCTCATCGACACGATATGTGTTATGCTGTTGTCCCCATACATCCCGATAAGTACCGATAGGATACGGGAGAGACGTAATATCCGTTGATTTTTCATGTAAAACGTCGGACGGTATCGTTTGCGTTGCAATACGGATAGGCGCCTTTACTTTGCTCAAATCCAAAACAGGATTTTCGCGTTCTAACGGCATTAACCTATCATTATTAGATAACAGTGTTCCTGAGTCCGCCAACGAGTCAATGCTTTCCTTATTCCATGTTACTCCGTTATCCGTTGTAGAATAAACACAGACGCTCTCATCTTTACCTAAACATTCCCATGTATCGTCTGCGTTATGAAACCTGATAAAAACTTTGCCGTTATCGGCTGTACTGAGCTTTGGGAATTGAAAAGTGCCCCAGATCGTATCCTCATATTTCGGTCCTATCGCAACGACCTTTTCCTCTCCTATATTAACCTTCATAACAATCTCCATTCTCCCATTATAGGCATATAGTAAAATTAAAAATTTTCAACGATGAATATAAATTTCAGAATTTAAAAAAGTTATTCCATAACATTAAATCTATACTTGATATTTGCATTTACAGCGCCATCTTTAATAGAACATACTCTTAAATAGCACGACTCTTTTATATCGATTTTACCGCAGTAAGCTATTCTGGTTGCCGAATTCGTGGGGTCGGTACCATCAAGAGTATAATATACTTCTTCCCCATTAAAATACTTAATAATAACAGGCTCTTTAACTTCTCCGCCATAATAATTTAAGCCGAGTTTAGTAAATCTTGCAGCAAAGCCTCTATGCGCCGGAATACATATATCCACAAAATCTTTTTCCTGTAACAAACGATTTTCTACACGAAGTCCGATATCGGTATCAAACCATAACTCCATCTGATATACACCCTTAGACATATACTTTTTCAAATCAAGTCTTTGGGTTACGGTTTCATTTTTGTTATTCACCGATGCAAAGAAGTAATTTCCACCCTTTTCCTTACACATTGATACAAATTTACCAAACTCAGATTCGGGTAAAACTACAGTATTATTAAAAGATGCGGGAATGCTCTTTATAAAGTCTAATGCGGGATTGTTTAATAAATCTTCACAAGTCGCGGATATTGCATTTATCGGCGAATCGGTCAAAACGATACTTGCAAGACCTATTCCGTCATTAACAAACGGTGTCCAATCACCGTGACCTGCTAGTCCACGAACAAATGTTAAGGTTGTAAAAGCATATGCAATATCGGGATAGCACATAGGCGTATAGAAATAGTTTTCCATTCCGCGAATTCCCTCACGAGATAATTCATTGGGATATTTAGCGGCTAAACCTGTAGGCTTTGTAGCACCGTGAAAATCACAAATGATTTTTCTATCCGCACAATAATCAAGTATGGTTTCATACATATTCACACCGGCATACATATTACTTTCCGAGCGGAAGAAATCCACCTTTACGCCTTTTACACCGGCATCAATGCAGGTATCAAGCATTTCTTTAGCGGAAAATTGACTCTCGCCTTTATTTATAAAATCATCAGGATTTAATTGATTATTTATAAATCCTGTCCATGCAATCTGCCCAACACCGTATTTTTCACCATGCTTTACAAGGAGTTTAACAATATCTTTTCCGCTATACTCATTGCCGTTAACGGATTCTTTTAAATTAAGCCACCCGTCATCAATAATATTGTATTCAAATCCCAATTTAGCAGCAGTATCAGTATATTTTTCCATCATGTCATAACTGATATTATTTCCATGCATCAATTCAGCATGCCAATGCCAAACCGATCTTCCGGGATTAACAAAAGAAAAGTCCTTTTCGGAATTCTTAACTACCGCATTAACTATTCCGTTGTTATACAAATCGTTAAGGTTATCAGCTATTGCAAAAACTCGCCAAGGCGTAATTACTGAATTTTCAACCTTGAATGTCTTAAACTGCTTTTTCCCTGCCATTGTATTCAAACCGAATTTATAATTACCGTACGGTCTTAAAGAGCTGCCAAGATAATTAAACACTTCAGATTCCAATATAGCGCCAAATGTACCGTCTTGATACTTAACAGCCATAGGCATCAAAATGTAATTGAAGTGATCGGCATCTTCTATATGATCTTTTTCTTTTACATAAGCGTTAGGACACATGTTTTCCTTTGGATCATATTCGGCATATGTGCACTCATAACATAGCGCATCCTCATTATTTAGTTGTGTATTGCATCCAGGATATCTACAACCGAAAGAAGCATATATTTTGCTGTCATTAGGCAACAAGAATTCCGTTGGTTCTCCAAAAACATAAGTTCCCGCCGTTTCTGGAAAAACAAAACGGAAAGCCACACCCTCGTCAAAAACTTTTATTTCTAATATGTATTCTATCTCATTGCATTCAATAAGAACTTCGTAGAAAAAACAATTTTCATAATTGATTTCTTTCCTACCAAATACGGTGTATTTGCGGTTTCTAATTTCGCTTCTTTTTATTTTCTCAATTATGCAATTATTTGAATAATCCGTAAATTCTGTATCTTTGGTGCCGACATTTACTCCTAGTCTTGAACGTTCAAAACGGCATTTACCATTTCGACTAATAGAATAATAAAGAGCATTATCCTTTACAACCAGTTCAACTGAAGTAATACCGTTTGGTGATAATAAACTGTTGCCACTCATTTCCATCTCAATATCTCCTTTATTGCAAATACCATTATTCTTTTTTCACACCTAACGATATTAATACACCCTCGCCTGCCGACAATGCGTTAAATTCCAAATAATTTTGTTTCTTTTTCTCGCTTCTTCCGCAATATGTGCATTCAAAAGAATACACAGCGTCAAAACAAAGCCTTACATTTGTCGATGTAACGGCAGAATTATTAACAAGATAGAAAGCATTAGCGTTTTCGGTTTCAAAACAGCCAACCAAAACTTCGGAGCTTGACTCTATTAATATTAACTCACCGTAAGACGCTACTTCCATATTACCGTATTGCGGCAATTCGCCTTGATATATACACTCGCTCCACTTGATTTTTGCAAGTTCTTCCTTTGTGGGAAGCATATTTTCGTACTTTCCGTTTTTCATTATAGCTTTCAGCTTTGCAGTAGACAGCTTATTTTCAACTGCTTTTATTTGCTTTGCAGCATACGAAAAAGAATCATACATTGCAGTTTTTTTCCCGCTAATATCTATAAGTGCGGCCACAAAATTATTATCGCCTAACCAATCATTTGGAGCGCAATACGGGAAAATTCCTATTCCTTTGGCACCGTACATTAAAGCCAAATTAACCTGCAACTGCATTTCTGCAAAGGTAGGAACGCGAACATTCATCATGCCTTCCCATAATCCGCCGCACTGCATATAGAGCCAATAGGGAATACTTTGTTCTCTTGTTAACTTTGCACCTAATTGCTGCATTTCATACAAAACTTCGTGTATTGCAGTATGCGCATTTCCCAAAGTGCAAAACGGATAGGCATCATATGAAAACATTTGCGGTTTTACCGTTTCTAAAAACTTTGATAAATAACATTCATAGCGATTGATATTTCTCTTTTCGTTTATCTCATAGCCAGCAGTTTTCGGTTCCTCATCTGTTTGATTTGTACCGAATTCATACTGTTTCGCAGTGATATAATACGGAAACAAATTAACATAAAACAGTTTATCATCACCGCAAACATCATAAAACACTTTTTTAGCTCTTTTGATACCCTCAAAGCTTGCACTGCCAGGCTCATCTATAAAGCTCACACCGAGAAATGCCGGAAAATCCTTATAACGTTTTAGACTTTCTGCATAGCGCTTATCTAAATCACATTTCTCCTGCTCTGTAAGTTTGCGGAAATCCTTATAATCATGCAGTCCCAACGATACATACTCCATAGATATTCTATCTCGTACTAAATAACCCATTTCATACTTTTTGGAAAGCTCAAGCGCCTTAAATACAAATTCTTCATCCTTTGAACCTATTTGTTCACTATGTCCCAAAACAACATTTACTCCGGCATCAGCCATATATTTATACTGTTCATCGGTTATCTTATTTGGCGAAGAAATTCCGTTTTTTTCACATGGAATTTGCGGCGGACAGTATGCAAATATTGCTATCTTATTTTTTAAAAATTCTATATTCATAAACAAAATGCTCCCTTTTGTTTTAGTTGCATCAATACCTAACTGACATAAAATTAGGCCATATTCTCCACAATAAGCATTAACCTAATTAGAAAATATGACCTAAACATGTCAAATATAAACGGCAAAAATCTTGATAATTGCTATATTTAAAATCCAATTATAGTTCTTTACAGTTTATCACTTAACAATTAAGAAATTGTTAAAGTTTTCTTCCAAGAATTATCAAAACCGAAAATGGTGAAATCCACCTTGTTGTTGAGTGATTTTATTTCTATTGAGCCTTCTTTAACTGTATAAATAAATATTGTTCTTTGCAGTGTGGCGGCTTCGACACACTTAGCAGTTACAAATTCGTCACCGTATAACTTGCCGTTAATATAAACACCCAATAAATAATCTGAATATTGACTGTTATTTTTAATTACATCAAATGTCAAACGGATGTTAAAAGCATTATCGACAAAACTGCTAATACCGGCTTTTTCCGGATCCAAATTCAAAAGCCATGTTTGAGTACCGTCAATATGCAAGTGAGATATTGCGAGGCTTCCGTCTTTTCTTGCTTCAATTCTTAATCCCGACCATGCAGTACCTCCGATATATACTGCACAGTTACCTGCTTTTTCACTTGAAAACTTAATATTTGCAGAGAAAGCTGTTGAATCAAAGGTATTATTGTCATATATTGCATATTTGCTGGTATTACCGCTAAATATTCTGTCTTTAATAACAAAATCTCGGAGTGTAAGTTCTGTGTAAGTGGGATTTGCTTTTAAATCTTTCGGTGTCAATTTCGGACCTTTTTCGTAAGATGCAAAGCTTGCCGCTCCGCCCTCATTAAAATTAATTCGAGTACCGAGAAGTCCCGCTTGATTCGAAATATAGAAATACGAATTTTTATACATAACACCATTGATGAAAACACCGAGTTTAATATCGTTGTTTTCACCGTCATTATCACGGTCTATAAATTCAATGCTTACCTGCAACAAAAATTCAGTATCAACAAAGGTTTTGCCCACTCCGGCTTTTACAGGATCAATGGTTACAAAGTTCAATTTCATTGACGAAAGAGCACCTTCTTTAGACCCCTGTTCGTTACCGATTATGAGTTTATCATCCTCTAATCTAAAACCAATTCCGATAAAACCATCTTTATATTCATTAGATAAACCATAATGCATTCTGGCCAAATTCTTACTGAATTTTAATTTTGCACTAAACAGTGTTCCGTCTAAAGAATTCAATCCGATAAATTTGCCTGCGGCATTTCCGGAACCGTCGCCCATCCTTGCATCGATTAATGTTATTTCTTTTAAATTGGTGGGTAACGTTTTAATCGGAGTATCAATTGAGGAATAACTTTTATTGTTTCCGCCCTCGTTAAAATTGAAATTATCGGTAAGTCTGTTTGCTTGGTCATAAATGTAGACATAACTTCCGTCATAAAGATTTCCGTTAATAAACAGTCCTAACTTTATGTCCTTTTGATCTGCATCACCGCCAAATTCTCCGAATTCGGTGCTTATATGCAATACAAATTCAGTCTTAAGAAATGTATCAGCACCAATATCGGTCTTTGACGGGTCAATTATTAATTGCTTAAGATTTGTAAGTTTAATATCGTCTGTTCCTGCTTCGCACGAAACAATCAATTTATTTGAATCAAGTCTTATTCCTATTCCACTGTATGCGGATTTTTTCGACGGACCATAGTGAAGACGTGTGCCGTTTTGCTCAAATTTCACATTCATTCCAAGCACGGTTTTATCAAAGCTTTCCCCGTATTTTCCGGAGACATCACCCTTGCCGTCAAAAATCCCCAAATCGTTCAAGCTGATTAGTTTGAAATCGGCGGAATCGCTCTTATCAAGCGAAATTGCAGGTTTAATTGAATATGCTTCACCGGCAATTCCGGTAAAGGTTACATAGGTGCCTATTTTAGACAAATCAATATTATCGTAATATAAATATGTACTATTGTATAGCTGTTCGCCTATGAATAAACCGATTTTCAGGTCGTCCTTCTTTCCATCGCCGTGATGGTCAACAAGTTCGGTAGATATGCGAAGAATAAAACGGTTATTATTGAAAGTATTTCCTTTGATGTTGGCAACGCTACGGAAAATTTCAGTATCATAAACACCGGAAATAGACGAACCGGAAACCGTTCCGAAATGCAGATTGTGGTCACTGTCGTTGTTAATCCATAGTGTTAAACCTCCATTATCGTTTGCGCCCTTAGCTAAAAAATGAAGTTGTGTGCTGTTATTGCCGCTGCAATTCATTAACAGGCTCAAATTAAATAATGTTTTATCAAAAGAATCAACCGGCAGCTTCATACTCATGTTTTCCGTGCTGCCGTCACTCACACCGCAATCCGAAAGGGTTATATATTTAAACGAAGCATCAGGAGTATCTTTCAGTAAAACAGGGTCTTTAACTGAATAAATTTCGCCTGATTCACCGTTGAAGTTAACTCGACAGCCCATTTTATAAGATGTTGAGCTTGAAGCATTACGTATTGTTATATAACTGTTTTCATACAGTAATCCATTAAAGAAAACACCGAGCTTTAAATCGTCATCATCACCATCACCATCACTGTCATAAAATTCCGTGCTTATTTGAAGCAAAAAGCTGGTTCCGTTAAAAGTATCACCGTCTAAACCGGCCTTGTTCGGATAAAACACCTTACTTATACTTGGACCGGGAGTCTTTATTCTGCTGAGACTTAAATTTTTACCGTTTTTACTTGTAATAGAAAAAGCTATACCTGTATCTCCGCCCTGCTGTGTTGCAAAGTGCAATTCTGTGCCCTTATTGGTTCCGGTAGTATTATTAAAAACTATATATGCACTGAATAATAACTTATCTAATTTTTTAACATTATTCTTGTCGTCAGCAGACAGCCAGAAATCAGTTTCAGCAGTTGTTTTATCTGTATTGTCAACTCCCAAATCAGACAAAGTAACCTTCTTGAAATCTTTCCCGATTTCAGTTTTTACAGTTTTTGGAGCTTCAGCCTTTGTTTTTATATTTTTGATGCTAAAAACAGATACTAAAACACACAGGCAACAAATTACTGCGATTAGCTTTTTGCTTTTTATTCTTGACATATTCAATCCTCCTGTTAAAATATGAAAAAATTTTTTAATATATTTCATTTATATAAATAGATGTTACCGAAACACTTTAATTAGTAAAACATTTCGCATCTAATAATTTTCTAATTCAATATTATTAATTTACTGTATTGGAATTTTTAAAAATTCCTTATAAAAAATTCTGAATTTTAAAGCCACAATGTATACTTTTGTAAAAATCTATTTCTTTAAATGCAAAAGATTATTTAAACTTTGGGAATTCGTATGGGCGGCTTTACCGCCCATACGAATAAAAAATCAATTAGTCAGCAATAACAAGTGCTGCTTTTCCGGCATCAATATTCAATGTAACTGTGTTAGCATTTTTTTGGCTTTGACCGTTAGCATTGTTTTCAATAACCGTCAAATTATGCGCGTTTGTGAAGTTTAGTGTAATATCCTGTGATTTGTTTACATTATTGTTAACAACATAATATGCTTTGCTACCATTGTAATTGAATACACCTACAATAGCACCGTATGTTTCGTCGGACACTGTGAAGCTCATATCACCGTAATTGCTGCCGGTAATGCCGGTATTGCTTTGAGCATAGGTACCCTTTGCCAATACGTCAATGCTTTCAGAATCCATAAGAACAGAATCTACGACTCCTGTCCATGCGTTGATTTCCTTTGCAGCAGAATAGTTGCGAGTAGGCTCACCGTTTGCACCTATAAGTCCGCAACGGTCAAAATCCATACCCTCAACCGATCCGTCACCTTCAAGTGCAAAGTACCAAGGCTGAATAAGTGTAAACCAATTATATCCCTTCGCGCCGTAAGCAAGCATGGTATTAACATTCCAAGCAAGCTGTTCTGCTGTCGGAAGTTCATCATTGGTATAGATTGCTGCCTGTGTATAATCTTCGCCTGTACCTATACATCCCATAAACGAAAGATTATTGGCGAGTGCCTTTTCACGAATTACGGAAAGATTTCCGAAATAATGATTACAGCTTTCTATTGAATCGCCTACCGAGAAAGGATAATAGTCGAAAGAAAGAGTCTTTGGATTGCATTTTGCAATATATTCATCAAGATATCTTACATAACTCCCTGTAATAGACTTATATCCCGGGAACAAGTTTACATAACCGATTAAATTGGCAAAACCATTTAACAGTGAAGTTTTATTCATAATTGCATCAATAGTTTTGTTTGATGTATCTTGATAGAAATAACTTGTTTTCGGCTCGTCTGTTACATGAATTCCGGCAAAAGAACCGTAAGCGCTGTATTCATTCAGGCGTGCTGCCAAATCGGCAGCACTTGTAATATTATCCAAAATGCCTGAGTCGGTTACATACATATTAATGTTGTACTGCTCTGCAAGCGAAAGGCATTTTAGAACATCGTTTTTTGAAAGGGAGTTATAATCCTTTTCACACTGTGTTAAAAGATTAATTCCGAGCTCCTCAATCATATCAAAATATTTTTCCTGAAGAAAATTTGTTTCCATACCGTAGTCGGAATAATATACACCGTCTTTTGAACCGTTCCATGTTGAAGGAGCAATCCAAGAACCAATTGGCATAACCTTGCCTTGTGCGTCCTGATTGTAATAAACACTATTCACATATTCAGTCGTGATAAAAGCTGAATCATTGGTAAGAAGATACTTTCTGAATGAAACTAAATCAAGTGCACTCTGAAGCTTAGATGCTGCCATCTGTCCTGCTAATGTCTCTGTTTGAATACCGGAAATGGCTTTTTTAATAGCTACTAAGTCAAGAATGTTGTATATGCCATCTGCATGAACATCAAAAGGTTTCCACAATATTACTGTATCGTAAGTGTTAGTTGCAAAATAATTAGCCGTGAAATCACCTGAAACAGTAACTGCCTCTCCGTTAAGGAATGTTCTGTCTTTCCCATCGGTTAAGTTGTCGGAAACAACTAAATATGGATTTTCATCGGAAACCATATAATAGTACTCATTTTCGCCTACGGGTGCTGCGATATCCCACAAAGAGTAGAATTCTGTGTCGGAAGCTTCGCAGAAGTTAATTCCGCAACCTAAAACACTTGCCTGGTTAACAATATAGGTATATGTGTTGTTTGCAAGCTGTCCATTAATCCAAATGCCAAGACGAACATCATCGGCAGTTCCGTCAAGATCAATTATATCAGTAGTGATTTGAAGTTTAAATACAGTATTCTTAAATGTATCAAATCCAAACTGAGACGGATAAATAATCATTGAATTGTATGAAAGCTTACCTGATTCGCTGTATTTTTCGAGAATTAGTGTTCCGTCATCTTTAAGTCTTAACTGAACACCGCTGAAATCACTATCATCAGCAGCAGCATAATGTAAACGACCGCCGACGGTATTAAATTTAACCATCGCACCGAACATAACCTTGTCATAATCGGTACCGTAAATATTCTCTTTGACAGAATTTTTAAGCTTTCCGTATGAACCGCCCCGACCGTCAGACATTCCTGCGTCAATAAGCGTATACTTTGTATATCCGTCTTCTGTATATTCAACTGTATTGGCATCATCAGAGTAGATTTTAGCTACTGCTGCATTATTAACATTGAAGCCTTTACCTAATGATGAAACTGCATCAAAACCGCAAACATAGCTGTTCTTTGCTAATTTTCCATTTACAAAAACGCCTACTTTAAGGTCATCATTTTCTCCGTCAAAATCCATATCAACAGCATTAATAACGAAGTCAATTGCCAATTCGGTATTTGCAAAGGAGGTTAAACCAACAGAACTCGGAGTTATTGTTATCGGAGAATAACCGCCCATCTTACTGAATAATGGTGAGGATTCGTTATCAACTCCAAGAACAAGGTTATCACCGCTTCTATAAAGGCAAAGTCCCGAAAAGCCGCTTGTGCCTTGAGCTCCGAAATGCAGTCTTCCTAAACCTGTACCGAAGTTTACATTAAGAGATGTAACGGTATTTACAAATCCGTCGGGATAGAAGCCGTTGCCCGCCCAATTGGTCTTTGTGCCGGATATGCCAAAATCATTCAAATAAAGTTGCTTTAAATCCACAGGTACTTCCGGGCTCGGCATTTCTGTACTTTCAACTGTTACGCCGTTAATTATTACCATGCTTTCAGTAAAGTATTTTGAAGCAATTTTAAGTATCCAACCTTTGTTCTGATACAACTGATCATTAATTGTAGGAATTGCTTCAATAAGGATATTACCGTCGCCGTAATTCTTCAAAAGCTTTGTTGCCATACCAAGCTTAATCTTTTGATTAAAGAAACCGGTTAATCCAAATTCCGAAGCATTCATACTAAAATAACTTGGGAATGAGTTGCCACCACTACAAGAAAGTGTAAATGCAATACTCTGATCATTTAATATTCTAAATCCAAAGCCGTTATAACTCTTGCTGCTTCCGAACAATATGTATTGCTCGCCGGCTGTGAAGGTTGCATAACCGGAGAAATAAGAATTATCAAGGCTTTCGCCGCCGATAATACTTTGATTCCAACCGCTGCCGAATGTTTTGTTTGGTATATTAACATTACTGAATGTCCAATTCCTATCACACTCTGCGGGAACAGATTCATAATAAGATGCAACTGCCGGTGCTCCTTCATTACCGTTGATTCTGGTACCTAAATAAGGAACAGCATCAACATAATAGTAAAACTGATTTTTGTAAAGGGTACCGTTAAACCAATAGCCTATCTTTAAATCATCTTTATTGCCGTCAAAATCGGCATCAACATACTCGGTTGTAAACTGCAATAAGAACTCATTATTAACAAATGTATCCGCACCTATAGCTATCTGAGGATCAACCGAAAGAGATATAACAGGTACATTTCCTGCAACTTTTTCAATTACCAATTTGCCATTTGAGGGATGTAATGTTATTCCGCCATAACCGCTACTACCGGTGTTAGCAAAGTGGTATTGTGACGCAGAACCAAATTTTGCCTTAACAGAATACAAAACCTTATCCATACTATCAATCGGTAAAGAACCATCAAAATTACCTGTGTTATTATTTGGCGTTGCAAATGTCGGACAGGTATCCGATAATGTATACTCTGCAAAATCGGTCGGCAAAGTATACTGATGCGGATAATCGGTCACTGAAGTTACGGTAATTCCGTTTACCTGTTGGCCATGCAAACGCATTACAAGTCTCGACAACTTAGCTGCTGTTTTTGTATAATAAGTTCCGTTATATAATTTGCCGTTAATCCATACTCCAACCTTTAGGTCGGTAGTTCCGTTTGCGATATTAACATTTTTATATTCCACCGAGAGCGCAATTTCTAAATCAGAATTGCCTCTTAAAGTAACTCCGGCATCGCTGCTCTTTATTGTACATAAAGCAGTATCCACATCAGCTATGCAATGAAGAGTTAAGTCGCTATCGCCTGACGCTTGAAAATAGAAGCCGTACCAGTCGCCGCCGCCGATATATAAAGTTCCGAAAGAAGTTGTCGGGAAGTTTATTTTTGCACGGAAAACGGTCTTATCAAGAGAGCCGCCCAAAGATTTGGTTGCTGTCAATCCAGTAATATCTCCGTCTGTTCCGACATCGTTATATGTCCAGAAATGGAAGTCATTTTCGGGGGCAGTCTCTAATTCACGGTAGCCCTGCAAAACATGAGTACCGTCACCCAACCATATTCTATTGCCCAATTTTTCAGCTTGGTCTTTTATTTCAACAACAGATACTTGCTTTTTATTCATATATAGAGTAAAGCGTATATCATTTTTTACATTGTCGCTATCCAAAGCTACAAACTGAGTTTTAAA
This sequence comes from Clostridia bacterium, assembly GCA_016293435.1. Classification (GTDB taxonomy): domain Bacteria; phylum Bacillota; class Clostridia; order UMGS1810; family UMGS1810; genus RGIG1828. The sequence continues at coordinate 22,989 of JAEDEG010000011.1, read as the reverse complement.
CTGATAAAGAATTTTTGTACCGTTAAAGCACTCAAGTTCCAAGGTTGAAGGTGAAATTACGACATTGCCGAAAGTCAGCTTATTGTTATTATCTCCCCCAAAACCGTAATTGCCGCTGATTAGTATCTGCTTAGACGGATTATAATCAAAATACAGTCCAATACCTTCTCTGGCATTTTTCGCCCCGGTTCCGAAATGGATTCGCGGGGTAGCGGTTCCGCTGGTTGTGTCGTAAAAGCTTAAAACCGTATTATCAAATCCGGGAGCATAAGTTCCGGCAACAGTAGTAGTAGAACCATTGCTTATGCCTAAATCCTGAAGCGTTATGTAGGTAAGCTTCTGCTCATTGTTTGAGGAAGCAACCGGTTCTTCTGCTGAAACAAAAAGAACACATGAAAACAAAGAACACAGCAAACACAATGTGCAAATTAAAGAAATAATCTTTAAAAAATGTTTTTTTACCATAAAATTTATCCTCCTATTAATATTTTTTTATAAAAACGCTGATAAAATAATAATTACTTTATAAAACATATTAAGACTCAACTTTACAAATAGTATACTGACCGCTGCGGTATTTTTACCGCATATAATATTTGTAAAAAAACTTAAATATGTTGAAAAACCAAAATATATTTAATGACCGTTTTTATTTGTCGCCCATTACAATGAGTACGCCCTCACCGGCTGACATCGTAAGCTCCAACGAAGAGGCGTTTATATATTTTTTCTCAGCTTTTTGAATAACCGTCATATCGTACCGATCAAAGAAATCAAGTTTGATTTTCTGTGCATACTCTGTATCGTAATTAACTACATAATAAGCTGATTTACCATTATAGTTAAAACAGCCTATCATTGCTTCACCGGAAACATTACTGAGCTCTCTCCAGGATTTGCCCTTGATAATGTAATCAACATCTTTGAAGTGATCACTCATGGTCTGCTCGGAAACAATGACACCCTTATTTACAGAATTCATAAGCACTTCGTCTATTGCCGCAATCTGCTTATTGGCATTTTGAGCGTAATACCACCATTGTGTTTTATTACCCCAAGCACCGATAAGTCCGTTACGCTCAAAGTCAAACGGCTCGGTAAGTGAATAAGCAAACCAATACGGCTGCAAAAGCGGGAAATACTGAATTCCTTTAGCACCGTATGCCAAAGTTGTGTTTACAAGCCACATAAACTGACCTTCACCCGGGAAATAACCGTTTGAATCAAAGTATCTGCCCTCATCGTTCCACTGCGCACCCGACTGAACAAATCCCCAAAACGGAATATCAGCAGATTCTGCAGCTTTACGAACAACTGACAAATTAAGAAAATAATCGTGAGCATAAGTAAGTGAATTATCATTTACAAACGGATATTTATCATAAGAAATATATCCTACGGGACATGTATCAATGTATTCTTGTAAATAATTCTTGTAAACATCCACTGCACCCATTGAAGTTAAAGGATACAAGTTTCCATATCCCTTAACACCAAGTTGATTCAAATTCTGAAAGAGTTTTGAATAACAACTAATATATCTGTTTTCGTTTTGACTATAATATGTAGCATTTCCGGGCTCATCAACAACATAAATACCGACACATGCAGGATGATTTACATATTTATTGATTTGCTCATCCAACTCCTGAATGCTTAATGTTTCATCACCGAGATTATCAAGTATTGTGGAATCACGAACGAAAATACCAACCTTATATTTTTCTCCTAAATCAAGCAACCGTTTCGCTTTATCGGTAGAATTTGTATAGTCGGCACCGTTATTAGTTATTATATTAATTCCACAGTCCGCAACCATCTCCATAAATTCATCTGAAAAATAGTCCGGCAATTTTTGTCCCTTTGCGGAATACTGATAAGTTTGTGGACCGTGATAACCTGCAATAGGCATTACATCTTTACCGCCGAGAAAATCGAAATAGTATGTAGATACTTCTTCCGGCTCCATAGGTGCGATTTTTTTTGCAGAGGTTTCTTTAGCTTTACCGCATCCGCAAAATGACATAAACATAGCAAGACAAAGAGTAAAACTGATTATTTTTTTAATCCTACTGTACGTCATACATCGCTCCCCCGTTTATTCGATTTGCGTTTTTTGATTATTGCTATTACAGTACATATACCCAACACTGCAACTGAACTAATCGCGGTATATAAAACAATGCTCATCCAATTAAAAGATTCATCTGATTTAGCCGTTTCTTCATCACTTTTAGGATTAAATTTAAGCTCACCGGTCTTATAATCATAATCAGAAACGGTTAATATTGCAGACTTAAATTCTGTATCAACAGTATTCGGATTGTTGTCCAAATTAGTTATACGCAAATTATCAAGAGCAAAATTTGCGTCACCGGTCGACCAAATCTTAATAAATCCGGTACGCATATTCTCATAAAAAGCATTGGCAACGGTAGTAAATTCTTTGTCTTTTAAGGACTTTAATCCAAGGGTAAAATTACCGTCTTTCACTACAATTTTAATAGAAAAACCTTGATCGGTATTTCTGTCAAAAAATCCCATATCGGCATATTTTACAAAAAACTTTTTTGGCTCATGGTTATAACTCCATGTGGAAGAAGGTGTAAAAAGAATCAAATCCGTAGAAGTCGTAAACTGATAACCGCTGAAATTAACTGCATTATCACCGAAAGAAATGCCGAAATCATTGGAGGGAGGAATTAATACTTTACCGTTTTCATCCTTAGTGGTCGTACGAGAAATGTAAGGTATATCAAATGAAAGTTCAAAGTTTGAATACTGCTGTTTTGTTCCTAAATAGCAAAGTGAAGTATTTCTAAACATCAAAACATTATTATCTTTGTATTTTTCAACCGCTATATATGATGGGGTCCTTGAAGCTCCGCCAAAGCGTATTGTGAATAAATTATCGTTATATGATCCGCTCTCAAAATCTTCAAAAAAGTTTGTGTTTTCGGGACGTTCGTAATATTGAAAGTCAGCCTTGACATCGCTGATTTCAGCACCGCAATTACCAGTTTGAAGAAATCCAACTCTGCCTTCGGCTGAAGTAGGCAGTTTTACAGTTGCTAAAACCAAATTGTTAACCTTTAACGTCATGGTTTTATTCGTTGTCAGCAATACTGAAATTTTAATATTGCTTTTCATTGTTCCACAACGCTTTGCAGGTGTTAAAACGTTTGTATTTCCGTCATCATCATAATAGGCAATTCCGGCACAAACACCACCGTTATTGGTGAATTCTATTTCAACATTTCCCGGTTCGGCATTATAAGCTTCAACTCCCGAAAGTCCGAAAGCAAGTATGAATTTTTCATCAGAAGCAATTTGCGTAAAACGAATATTGCAATCGAATTTTAACATATCGGTATAACCGTCTTCGCTTTTGGCAATAGTTTTAGAAATAAGTCGAGTATCCTGTGTGCTGTCGTTAGGAATCATAAGCGTATTATTTTTTATTTCAATACTGTCGTTAGGATCATACCATTCATTTGCATTTAATTCGCCGTCTGAATTTACAATAGTACTCGATTTTATTATTTGTCCGGCAGATACCGAGAATCCCGGTACCGCCGTTAAAACAACCGCTGACAAAACAGAAAAAATAAGTAGAATTTTTTTATATTTTTTTAATTTCATATTTTAAAATCCTCTGCTTATTTTATATTCTTAAGCCATTTTTTTTCGTAATTGTCATTAACCTTCTTCTGAATCAAATCCCATAACTGTGTTGCTGTTTTTCTGTCGCCCTGATTTGCTGCACATAAACTTGAAATATAATTAACATCGGCAAATGCCATTGCACCGCCATCAATAAAAATTCTGTGCTTACCGGCAATTTCATAATCAGGAGTAATTTCAGCTTCTAAAAGTAAAGCCAACTGACTCTTTTCAAAAACATTCCATTCAGAAGTGTCAATTTGTTCGCCTGTGGACAAAGTAAGCGGTAACGGAATTTTAAGGATATCTGCATAAATCTTATATCCTTCATCCGAGAATAAAAATTTAAGGAATTCTTTTGCACCGGTAACATTGTTGCTGTACTTAGGAATATATGCACCATTACCGCTGAAGTTAGCAGGAATAGTGTGACGTGCAGTCCAAACATATTTCCAATCTGCCGCGGAAATCTTTGCCCCTTCTACTACATAATCGTCTCCGTCTTTATAATCCGATTCTTTCTTCTCTCCGTCGCTTATGCTATCAATAGCGGATATGAGCTTTCTTAACTCACCTTCGCTTTTAACTGTAGTAAGCTTATCGGTTATAGCGGAAATAACAGGAGTACGCATCATACTGAACTTATCAAGTCCGCCAACCGATACCATTTCGTTAGAAAGCCAAGAACCGCTTACCATCATAGAGGCTTTTCCGTTGAGGAACTGTGTTTGAGCGGTTGTATGGTCAACAGAATTTGAGCCCTCTAACACATATTCGGGTGTAATGATTTTTTCGTAAGCCTTTAATACTTGATAACGTCCGTCCTTTTGAGTAAACACATCTTTACTTGGACTATTACCGTTTTTATCTTTGCAAGCATAGAAATTATTAATATAATAATCAAATCCGTCATATTGGCAGAATAATGCTTCACTTAAAAAATGCCAATATCCTGTCGGAGAGAAATGACAAATCGGTTTATAACCGCTACTGTTAAGGCTGTCACAAGCCAAAGATAACTCATTGGTTGTACGCGGAGTCTGTTTAATACCTGCTTTTTTAAAATGTTCTTTGTTATAAACTATTCCGAGAACACCGCCGCCGAATGTAAGAGTATAATAATGACCGTCAGATGCCTTAACGAAGTCAAGATAGCCCTTATTAAACTTCTCAATTAACGGCTTTTTGTCACCCTCAACCGTAGAATTCAAAACATCATCAAGAGGCTCCAAGTTTGAAACATCATACTTGATATTAGAAAGATATAAATCTATTGTATCTCCATCAATTCCGAATGTAGCATTAACGGTTGCCGCAGAAGATGAAGCAGAATAATAAGCATGGTATTCCGGATACTTTTTATTAAAAGCATCTATTATACCTTCAAGCCAAAAACGATCTAATCCGGCATTCCAATAACTAATTTCAATATCTGTTTTGCTATTGGTTCCCTTGCCGGAAGTAGATGCTCCGCCTTTTCCGCAACCTGCAAAGCAACAAACAAACAATGTGATTGACAATATAATTGCGATTAATCTTTTAAAGTTTTTCATAGTCAATTTTCCCTTCAAAATAATGAACTTTATAAATAAATTTATAAAAGTACCAAATATAAAAATTTATCCTTTGATCCCGCCTAAAGAAACATTGCTTGTTATTACCTTGTTAAAAAGTGCAAATAACAATAATGCAGGTAAAGATACTAAAACACATGCAGCAAACAAAATGTCAAGTCTTGCACGATAAATCATTTCGGTGTTGAACTGATATATTCCAACCGGAAGTGTGGGCAAATTAGGCAAATAAAGCAATGCGCTTTCATAACTATTCCAAGAGCCTAACCAACATAATAAGAATAATGCTCCGAAAATCGGCCTTGCCTGAGGAAGCATAACTTTAAAATAAACTCCGAAATGGCCCGCACCGTCAATTTGCGCGGCTTCTGCATAAGTCCACGATAAATTCTTAAAGAAAGCTCTATAATACAAGAAGTTAAGGTTCATTCCTCCGGCAGAACAAAGAATGTGAGCGTAGGAATCAACTAAACCTAAATTTCGGTATAATTTGTATGTAGCACCACCGGCACCATAAATCGGTAATGTAATCATAATCATAATTATCGTATATGGTAGCGTTGATGCGGGAAATTTGTATTTTGAACAGCAATATGCAAAAGTTATTGTAACAAACTGATTAATCAAAGATCCTACTATCGAAAAATAACAGCTGTTAAATAACATTTCGAAGAAACCATGACCATTAACATTTAACAAAGAAAATACTTCAATATAATGCGACCAATTCCATTTTTTCGGTAAAGAAAACGGAGCTAATACTATTTCCGTATGTGTTTTCGCTCCCGACATAACAGCCCAAAAAACAATATATAAATAACTAAATGCAACTACAGCAAAAAGCAATGATACTAAACAATATAGTACAATTTCTGCCGGAGATTTACGATCAAAGCTTTTAAGACGTTTCAATTTTTATCCCTCCCATTAGAAGTCTATATCATCAAATGCCTTATCAGTATATTTCCTTATAACAAGTGAAATACTAACCGCTATTACCGTCATGACAATACCAACTGCTGACAAATAATTATAAACATTTGAAGTATATCTTGAACCTGATCCTTCTAACAATGTTATATACTGCCAAGCAGATAGAGTAACTGTTCCGTAACCTCCCCCGGTCAATAAGAATACTTGACCTGTTGCGCTAAAAATTGTAGCGGCAGTCAAAACCAATTTAAGAGCTACCGTTGGCCATACAAGAGGCACGGTAATTCTTGTGAACTCGCTCCACCAAGTTACACCATCAATTTTCGCCGACTCTAATACTTCATTTGGAATGCGGGCAAATGTTCCGCCCCAAATAATCATGTCTCCCGGAAATCCTAACCAAATCATCTGTCCCCATATAACATAATTAGCAAATCTCGAATCTGCAAGGAGTTCAGGAACTCTATCCATTCCTAAGATATCTCCTACCATCTTTGCAATAAATCCGCTTGTTCCAACCATTCTTGTGAAACACATTGCTACGCATACCGAAAACAAAATTGAAGGTATAAAAAATACAATTCTAAAAAAACTTGCCCCGGGTATTTGTTTGTAGAGGAAATAAGAGACTAATATACGCGGAATAAACAATACCAAACCTATTACGTATGTTATAAGAGTATTTTTCAATGCAATTCTAATCGAGGAAGTAGGCATTTTAAACTCTTCATAAAGTCTGACAAAGTTCTCAAAGGATAATCTTCCTTGGGAATTTGTAAAGCCCATTACAATTGATGACCCATTGGCATAAACATAAAAAACCAACCAGTGGATAACGGGAATTAATACTGCAAACAGAATAAAGCATATTAATTCTACATCTTTTTTCTTTTTTCGTTTCGAAGCTGCAAAATTCATCGTCTTAATTTACCTCCTTTTAGGATAAGAACACTGCCTACAACAGTTGCAGCTAAAATAATTACGCTTAGTACGATTGCAAAATATGGCAAATAATCCTTTTTGGTCGATTGTAAATTCTCTTTTTGTGCTATAAATTCAATACCTGCACCGTTAGACCATTTAGCGTACAACGTCTTAGAACCTGTAACTATGCCGTTAAAATCAAAGTCTTTTCCGTCCGAGGTAACCCAACCTTCAAATGTACAATTCTTAAGAGTTGGCATTTCAGGTACTTTAACCAAATATCCGTTTTTTGCCGACAGTATTTGCGGAGCAATAACCGAATCGCTTCCTGTTACAAAATTTACATTGTATGTATTCAGTCTTTTATATGTCTTTCCGTTTCTATCCTTAAAATAGCGATAAAGATAATCGCATTTTTCGGTCTTGCTTTTACTTTTTAGAGTTATCACACCTTCGGATATTTTATAAGTACCAGTGCTCTTTAATCCATTTTCAAAATACTCGAAGTTTGCATTTTCAAACAAAGAATAATATGTATTATCCTCTTTGCAATAATAAAAAGCTTCACATCCGGAATAATCCGACATTTCGCCGATATGTCTTATTGACAAGTTACTGTTATTGCTTTGAACACCAAGATTATTTTTATTCTCGTCATAAAACTTTACATTTTCTAATGTAAAATCGGCACGCCAATTTCCTCCTTCGCCAAACCAAAGAGAGAAAAACTGTGATTCGGGATCATGCGTTCCTACAATTGTAGGAAATCCGGAAATTGTCGTCTTACCATTTTTAGTGATTTGAACTAATGCCGTAAATCCGTAAGGGCCTTGTTCTAAAACTATAAGATAGTCTGCGCCTTCTTCCAGAAGAAAACAGTCAACATCTTTGTCCTTACCCTCATATCTAAGCAATCCTTTTCCGTGAGGATAACCGGCTTCAGGGCTGTTAGAATAAGCAACACCTGTTTGCCTGCAGGTTGATGTGCTTGACTTAACGGTATATTCAATATACATCTTTTTAGTTGTTAGGGGTTTTTCATTTGAAATAGCAAGATTTGCAAGTTTCTTTGCCTTTATTACATATTTATGATTAACACTTGTATCTTTTGGAATAATTCCCGCCCTTTTAACTGCCGCCTCGGCACGGGGAGACCAAATTCCCAAATCGTTTCCCGCCTTATCATAAAAACGAACATGTGTTAAATGAGCCGTTGTTCTTCCCAATGCAAACCAAAGTCCGAAATAGTTGCAATCAAAATCCGCTTTGCTGTCTACCATTTTTGTCTCAACAACAAAATACTCCGAACTGTCATTCTTAGCGCGTGCTGCCGTATATCTAAAACCGGAATCCAGTGCAACAAATTTAATGAAATATGTATATCCCGTCATCAATAGCGGAAAAACATTATCATCTTTTTTTCTTTGTTCAAAAAAAAGCATACCTTGGCCTTTAGTGTAAGGATAACTTTCTTCCGGTGCCGAAGTACCAATAAGTCCGTTTTGCAAACCGCAAGCATTAGCACTTTCAACAGTATATGTCAAAAAGCATTCTGTTCCGCTTTTACCGCTTAAAGAATTTTTATTACAAAGAAAACTGTCGCCTGCTCCGCAAAGAAAAACTTCGTATTCTTCGTTAGTTATCTTTACATCTTCCTTTGCCGATACAGGAAAAGCGTTGCATATTGATGTTATGAAAAACAAAACTGCCGAAACTAAAGTAACCCATTTTTTTTTCATAATCCAACATCCCTTCTTCTAATTGCTAGATAAAATATAGGAAACTACATTATTATTTAAAATAACAATAATCAGTCTTAAATATTTACCGGAATTTTTCTATGAGATAATCACAACATATAACCTTTTCCATAATACTGAATTTATTAAAGAAATATTGATTTGCCGCTTCATATCCTATTGTAGAGTTATGAATCATAACATTAAATAACTCTTTCGCTATATTTTTTTCATATTGAAGTAATTCTCTAATTTTTATACTAATTTGACTGTTTCTATTATTATCAGCCAAATCAGATAAAGAATCTCTTAAACGTATATATGCAATTTGGTTGTAACAACTCTCATAAATGCAGGTGATTGCCGTTGTTATTTGTATCAATTCCTTAAACCTTCCGGAGTGTTCATCCGCCTTATCAATTGTGCAATTTTTCAAAAGATTAAGTCCCTCTCGAAATCCTTTGGAAAGTAAATAGAATTGATTCTCATATGTTTCAATTGGGAATATAGACCGCCAATTTTCAAGATCGTCATATGGAAAACCTGTCATAGTGGCTTCTAAACCGGTTGCCTTTTCAAATAACAAATTAGCCGGTCCCATTTGTTGAGGTCCTAAATATAGTGACCGTAAAGCAAACGGATAATTTTCAAATGCAGCGCTTAGTTTCTTTGAAGCTTTTTTTACCGTTTCCGAAAATCTGCCAAATACTTCCTTATAAATATCCTGTTCAGAAGCATCCCCTGAAATAACGGTTTCTTTCCAATAATATTTACTAACCATTTCAAGCGTTACAGATGGGAAACCGCCTAAAGTCCAACCAAGCATCAGTCCATCAACATTGCTTTGCATTATACCTTCCATATGCTTAAAAACAAGATCAAAGGTTGGTATATACGGGACTACTGAACATTCCCAAGTATTATTGAATTGAACTTTAGCAAGAGTTTTTATTCCTCGCTTTTTGCATTCTTTCCAATAACCTTTAGCCACATCGCCAGGTCCGGTTAGCGATATTGAATAATCAATAACCGCTGTATCTACACCGCCGATATTTGACGAAACACCCTCTTCACTGGTGCACATAATACGAACGTCTTTATCTTTTAAAGCAGCGGTGATTTTTTCAACATCACAATTTCTATCATCCCAACCCCAATTCCAAGCAATGACAGTAATATCAGGATTAACTTCATGAGCTGCCTCAGCAATAATCGAATTTATCTCTGCGTATACTTTATACGGTTCAATATCAGCACATCTTTCGCAAACCGTGGATTCCTTTCTCGAATGGCAATTTGTTAAATTCTCGGATGATGTAATTGTAAAGAATCCGCCAATATCAGGAACTGACCTACACACATGGCGTACACCATCTTTTACATATTGCTTTACTTCAGGCAAAGAAGTACAAAGAGAACCGAAATCATTCTCGTAACAACCCAACAATTCAGGATGAACCTTAAAAAACGATTTTGGCATTGATCTCGGTTCGTTTATGTATAGATAAACTTTTATACCATATCCTGCAGCTCGATTAACGAAATCATTAAGACCGACTATACGCTTTTCCCAGTCTTTTGAGATGGAAGCATCCCACGGAAACTCAAACATTCTATACAGAACTGCCTGTACCCATACACCATTAATTCCGACTTCAGAATACGCCTTTAACAACTCATTAGGATATGATGAAGAGCATCCGTCTAAAAACGGATCTCCGTACAATGCGTGATAAGAATATATAAATCTAATATCGAACTGCGTATCACGCTTAATTGTTTTTTCGTCCAATGACGGATTACCGCTTAAAAACATTTTGCGTTTTATGTACTCTAAGCCGCGTAATATTCCAAATTCATCATGAGCAGAAATAACAATCTCATTTTCTTTAATATTAACAATATGACTCTCATTCATTTCACCGATATCAGTTGCTGTTTTTAATATTATAAAATTTTCTTGCCCCTCAAGTTTAATTTGCCAAGTATCAAAAATTTCTTTTTTGAAATTCTCAACAAAAATTTTTGTATTTTCTTTTCCGGAGTAATCGATTATACCCCATTTATTAGAAATCTTAACCTTGCGGATTAAAGAACAACTATTAATGCAGTTTTTTTTATAATAACGTCCATCAATAAAGTCAAAATCTTCTGCAATATTTTGTTCTCTGAAATTACCGAAGTTTTCTTCAATACATTTTTTTATCTTTTCGGTTTGTTTTTCTTCCTCTTTCGTAAGAGGACGGTAAACAACCGGCTCAAGTTCAGGCTTGTTTCCTAACTTTATATTAAGAAAATCTTCTTCTTTAAGGGTGAAAGCTAACTCTTCTTCCGTATAAGAAAGAATCTCCATTAGTTGTTCGTAAGGTAATATGTTCCAGTTGTTACGAATTAGAGTTATATAGCCTCTTTCAGAATACTGTTCATTGTAGGAAGACGAAATATCTAATCCCATTTGGGATGCAAGTTTTTCAACAACTTCAACCTTTGTTTTCAAAACCTGAGCCATTTTTTCTTTTGAAACCGACTCCCAATTTCTGAAAATGAAAAGTTGTTGTTTTGTTGGAAAATACGGATATTCCGCACCTTTCCCTTTCTCACGCGGAAGTTCTGTTTTACTCATAGCTTTCTCCTGTTTGCAATTAAGTGATTGCCTTATCCAAATACTCCAAGGATTTTTCAACCATTTTATTTCCCAATTCCGCATTGGCCTCTACCGCATTTTTTGTAAACCAATGTTCTTTATCTCCTAAACGTTCTTTTTTAACCGCCTCAGGATAAAGTGCCATAAGTATGGAAGATTCGTACTTTCCGGCATGATCATAGCCTGTTGCATTTTGCACAGCTGTGCTCATTGTCGGAATAACTTTAATCCAAGAAAACGGATTATCGTTATTGTCCAGCTCCTCATAATAGTTTTTATAATTTTCGCTTCCCCACCAGCCGCGGCCCATAGTTTGCTCCAAATATGTCATAGTTGCACGTTTTGACGCTTTCATATATGAAAGCGTCATAGGCATTAAAGATTCCTGCTCAAACTGATGATGAATCAAAACATAAATATTTCTTAATCCCATTGAGAGCATACACATAAAGATATGATAAACATACTCTTCAAAAGCGTTTTCTTCCACGTGAATTGTGCCGCTTGTTTCGTCACCTACGGCAAAGCTCGAAGGACTGTATGCTATTTCAGGTGCTATAACTATGTCTTTACGCTCTGCCAATTTTTCCAACAAACCTCTTGCAACTAAGGTATCACAACCAAAAGCACAATGCGGTCCATGATACTCAACAGTGCCACCCACAATGACAACCGGAGTTCTGTTTTTCTTTGCTTCTTCTAATTCTTTTGGGAATGCGGTATTTAAATTAATTTTCATAAAACATACTTCCTACAATTATGAATCTTCCAAGCCTGTATACAAAATTTTAATATGTATTGTAGTAGCTTTTACTCAATCCTGAGCGTATCCCAAGGTTGTGTAGTATGCCAAATTTGTTTGGCGGTTATCCAAGCGTCCGTACTGCACAACAACCGGGCAGTTAGATTCCAATTTCATTGCATATTGAGTGTCGTAAGGAACGGTGAATCCGCACATATCTTCCTTATTGTTCATACGAAAGCAGCGTACGCGCTTTGCCTCTACATTCCAAACTATATCCTCATAGCAATCTCGGTCCGTAAAGAACAACATAACACGAATAACAGCATCTTCGGTATTATCATTAACCACAATTACCGACTCATGTCCCTTTAGGACTCCTTCACCTGCCTGTGGCAACTCACAATCAGGAATAATCCAATTCTTCTTTCCAACTTGACTCATTTTAGAACTCCAATTCGATGATTCCCTTGTTTAGGTAATCGGTATAAGACTCAAAGCCGTCTTTCTTTACAGCAATCCCCTTTTCCCAACGACAACCGAATGTTGGTCCGGAAATAAATGTGTCTACCTGGAATGTCATATTTTCTTCCAAAGGATAATCGCTGGTTGTTTCCATCCAAGGTGCTTCTACTTCAATCATACCGGTACCATGGCACGGACCATATACATAATTCTCGGCAAATCCGGCATCCTCGTACATTTTATAGAAATCTTTTGCAATATCGCTGGCGATTACACCGGCCTTAATACGGTTGCAGGTCCAATCGTGTGCTTTTTGGCAAAATTCCACCAATTCTTTACGTTCGCCTTCTAATTTACCCATTACAACCGGCAATCCAATTGCAGGAGAATAACCATCAATCTTTGCGGAAAGATTTAACTGTACAATATCGCCCTTATTGATTTTTCTATAGCAAGAACGGCTAATTGCGTGACGGGTAGACTCTTCACTAAATACATACATAGGGAGTCCCTCATACTCCGCACCGTTTTCGTAAATCACTCTCTGTGCAACACCGACCATTTCCAATTCGGTTACGCCTGGTTTTAACTGACGAATAACTTCATCAGTAGCAAGTTCAATAACACGGAATCCTTCACGGATACAAGCCAACTCATTAACGCTCTTGATTTTGCGCAAGGTAACCATAATGTCGTTACACTTTACAATTTCAGCGCATGGGAAGCTCTCCTTTAGACCCTCAAAAATTGGTAAGGTGCATTCAACATAAGAACCTAAACCAATTTTGATATGGTCACCGCTTACGCCAATTGACTTAAAGACATCACGAAAAGTGGATGCTTTAATTTCCGGATAAGCCGGATCGGCAGACTCGCGGAACTCCTTTAATACAAACACCTTTTCAATTTTTGAGCGATCTTTACCGAAAATTTCAGATTCCGGACCAACCAAAAGTGCTGCATCTCCGGTTGCAGAAATTGCAACACCGGCGCGTTCAAATAACGGCCAAAATCCCGAAAAATAACGGGCATTTGCGTAGTCACTTTCTGTAGAGCACACAAGCATTACATCCAAACCTCTTGCACGCACCAAAGAGGCGGCTTTTTTAATCCTTTCCAAGTATTCACTATCAGGAATACAAATTCTATTTACCATATTACATACATCCTTTCTTATGAAATCGTTTTCTTAAGTTGATTATACAATAAAATGCTGTTTTTGTCAAGTACATTTTGTGTTTTTACACTATTATATATAAATCTTACAAATAATTGTATACCTTAACGCGAGTTTGAAAGAAAATTACATTAAGTTCTATGAAATCGTTTTCGTAAAAGCATTTGCAGTTGTTTTTACAAAAAAAGTATGGTATAATAAAAAAAAATTTAGTAATTTAAGGAAAGATAACTTATGACAAAGATTAAAGATGTGGCTGCATATCTTGGTGTGTCACCTTCCACTGTATCACGAGTTTTAAACGGATATGATGGAATAGCACCAGAAACCAGATTGCGTGTAGAAGAAGCAATCCGAAAGCTTAACTATCAACCAGATGAACTTGCACGTCGAATGAAGCAGGACACAGTACCTATTATCGGAATTATTGTTCCTGATATCACCAATCCTTTCTTCTCTAATCTTGCCCGTGGAGCACAGCGTGCTGCAGACGAAGCCGGATATACCGTGCTTATGTGTGACACTAACAATAATCCAAAGTTGGAAGAGCGTTCCGTATCTTTGCTGACCCGCTACCGTGCAGCAGGAATTATAAGCGCCTCAATTCTTTCCGAATCTCAAACAAACGAAATATACGGTTCTCATGATGATGTTGTTTTTGTTGATAATATTCCTATGTTAAAGCATGACTTTTCGTCCGTAACAATTAACAACTATCTTGCAACCAGTTCACTTATTCAGTGCCTGATCGATAAAGGATACCGCAAATTTTGTGCCATTGCCGGTCCTGTAAACGAATCCTCTGCTACAGAACGATTGCGTGGCTATCAGGATACGCTGATTGCTAACGGAATTCCTGTGTTAGAAGAAAGCATACGGTATGGAAATAATGACATTTGCTCAGGTCAATTACAAATGAAAAAAATTCTCGAATCAAATTATAGACCGGAAGTGGTTTTTGCCGCCAACAACTTTATGTCTTACGGTGCCGCAAGCGCCATTACACAAGCCGGACTTGCTCTTCCTGATGATATTGCTATTGCCACATTTGATGTTTTTGATAATACCGGTTTGATTAAAAATCAATTTTGCTATGTAGAACAACCGGCATCCGAGATCGGATATGTTGCTGCAAACACCTGCATTGCACGTGATCGCGATGGCGACCAAAATTGTTGTAAACACATCCTGAAATATACAATATGCGAATAACGAATACTGTTGATTTTGAGTCGATTTTTATATTTTCGTCGGTATAAACGAGCCACTTTCACAAAACAGAAATAACCAATAGAGTAACTGAAATAAATCTACCGTTTAAATATTTAAGGTTAGGAGAGTCATATATACGACGAATATCATTGAGGGTCTAAACCGTCGGTTCCGAAGCATTACCAAAACCAAGCCGTCGTTTACGAATGACGATTCTTTGCGCAGAATGCTGTATTTAGCGTCGAAAATAATTGTCGAACACCGGACAGCGAGATGTCGAAATTGGGATCAGGTTTTAAATCAGCTTGATATCATGTTTTCAGAACAAAAGGTCGGTTGATTTGCCTTTGAAATTAGTATGCTCTATGCCGTATGCCGTTATTCACACCTGCGGTGCGCATACCGTCATACAGCATAGAGCGAGCAGCTAACACGGGCAAATGAATCCCTCCGTTTTCTGAACGGAAAACCATATTTGTTATCTATTTTCTTATCTGTTTGGATTCCTTTTTACACAAAAATTTCCGAAGTGCCAAACAAAATTCATAACCCTAAATCTCGCTTGAAATTTAGGGTTATTCGACTTTCTGAGATTCTGAAAAGGACATCTTTTTCATACAATATTATGCTTTATTTTCCGAGCCGAAAAGCATGATTTTAGTTTTTACCGCTTCCTTTATTGCCTCAACCTTAGCATTTCTTATATCAAGATAACTCTTATTATCGGCTATTGCTTTTTTCATTGCATTTTCTCCTGCAACGCAAAGGTCTGTAAATATATTAACCTTTGCAATACCCTCTTTAATGGTATTCCTGAAATCATCATCTGAAAGACCCGAACCGCCGTGAAGAACAAGAGGTGTATCAATATTTTTTCTTATTTCTTTTAGTCTTTCAATATCAAGACACGGCTTTGCTTTATATGCACCGTGGGCAGTGCCTATTGCAATTGCAAGTGCATCAACACCGGTGGCATCAAGAAAGTCGTTTGCTTCTTTTGCTGTTGTGTATCGGTCGCTTGTTGCATTATCGCAATTTATCGCTTCGCCAACATGACCGATTTCGCCCTCAACGGTAGCACCCATTGCATGAGCTATTCTAACAACTTCTTTTGTATCAGCAATGTTTTTATCTCTGTCCCCTGCCGAACCATCAAACATAACACTTGTAAAACCGAGCTGTAAAGCTTCCATACAACGCTCAAAGGTCAGACCGTGGTCATAGTGAACTATAACCGGAACGGTTGCCCTTTTAGCAGCGGCAATAATTGACGGAGCAATAAGCTTTAACTCGCCAAATGGAAGTAAAACTTCGGCAGTACCGATAATAATCGGTGAATTCATTTCTTCGGCAGCGCTTATTGCCGCTTCTAACATATCGGTATCGGTTGTATTAAAAAGACCGACGCCATAATGTTCTTTTTGTGCTTTTTTTAGCACATCATTTAAGTTTACAAGCATATTTATTTCCTTTCAAAACCTTTTACAATCTCTTTTGCTTCTTTCATTGTAACAAGACCACTTGTAGCATCTGCTTCTCTTAATGCCATAACAGCGGCGGTTCTACCGTAATCTAAAATTTCCTTATCTGACAAATCATTATAAATGCCTAACAAAACTCCGGCGCAAAAGGCATCTCCTGCCCCTGTTGTACCCTTTATATATCCGTTAGGCAAAGAAAAACTATCAAGAGTAGTAACATTTCCGCTTTTATCGGCACATACCGAGCCATCACTGTAATGGATAACAACCTTTTCTCTAACACCAAGTTGTATAAGCCTTTTGGCAATTACAGATATATTATCCTTTGTGGGTTCAATTTCAGTAAGCCGTCCACCCTCTAATTCATTTATGATTAGATAATCGGTAAAAGGCAAACAATGAAGTATCTTTTTATATCTATCGCTATTTTCGCTTACAAGGTCGATAGATGTTTTAATACCTTTTTCTACGGCTTTTTTAAGTATTTTGATGCCATCGCCGTCATCAACCTTTTTTAAAAGCAAAAAGTATCCAAGATGAAGCATTTTAGGGCAATGTTTGTTAAAATCAATATCTTCTATCCCAAATTCAGCAGAAGATCCGGGATATGTAAAGAAGGTGCGTTGTCCTCCGTTTATACTCATAACCTGCGTAAAACTCGTTTTATCATTATCAGATATGACGATATTTTCTGTATTTACACCATTATCTTTTAACACACCTATTGCATACTCGCCGTTAGCATCATTGGATACCTTACCTGATGCAAAAACATCTAAACTAGGTGATAATCTTTTAAGGTCTATGGCAACATTCGGAACACATCCGCCTACTGCTCTACTAACCGAAGAAATTTGAGTTAGTTCTCCCTCGTTCGGGTATTTTGATACAGTATTTATAATATCAACTAAAATATTACCTGCTACCGCTATTCCTTTATTCTTCATATCAGTTACACTCGGCAGTAAGCGGACCTGCTAATTCCTTTAGATAGAAAAGCCTGCCAGGAAGAGTCGGAATATAGGTTGATGTAATATGCATATCAGGACCGTAGTGTAGAGTTGTTAGAAAACTCATTCCTTGCCAACCCATTCCTCTGCCTAATGCACCGTCGGCACCGCCAATAGCATAATCAGCTTGTAAGAACAAAGCGGGACCTATTGTATTTGCACGGCAAGGAACTAAAGTTGTTCTTGACTTAAAACTTGTAATAGCATTTTGCTCAATGGTAAGTGGATGAAGCTTAGCTCCTATTCTATACGGTGCTTTAAGCCATTCTTCTTCATTCTTGTAATCCACTGCAAAATGCGGCTCCCAGAAAGCAATATGGCACATTCTTCCGATACCGTAAACAAGAACAAGCTTTGCACCCTCTGCCTTTAATTTTGCAATCTTTTCAGGATATGTAGGAAGATTTGTTTTTGTTGCAAAGTTTCTCTGTGATTCAGGAATTGTGTTATTAAGCCTATTAAAGAAAGCTTCTTTCATGCTATATTCAAATGATGCCGGGTTATCGTTTGAAAGTGTGTTTCCCTCACCGTCTGCCCATTCATCCATATTAAAAGTTGTAACATGGTCGCAATTCACATTCCATTCATTAAGGAAATACGCAGCCCACTTATACATACCCATAGGGCCTACCGGCAAGATAATAGCAAGTTTTCTGCCCTCTTCATGAGTGAGCTTAATCTGCATTGCGATTTCGTGTCCCATAAGAGTATCAAAATCGTTGATATTATCACATTCAACAGGATTAAAACCTTTATTCCAAAAGTCTTCTCTTGCTACACCCTTCTCGCAACAAGCATCAATTTTTGCCATATCCCAACCAACAGGATAAAATCCTTCAAGTAAAGAATCCTTAACTGTACTCATAAAATCCATAATATAAATCTCCTTTTAGTTTAATTTAATACTTTTATGGTAAAAGTCTTTTTGTTGTTCCTTTAAGATACGTTTTGCATAACTTGAAGCCTTCGGCATAATCGGCTCCGCATTGGTATCCTCTGTATCTTGAACAGGTTCTAACCATATCTGCAAAGTCGATACCGTCATGTTCTCTCATCCAAACAAGTTGACTTTCATGACATTCAAGCATTTCTATTTTTAGGTCGATTTCATCTGAAATATCAACAAATTCGTCAGGCACAAAATTTACACCTGCCAATGTATCCATATAATATATCGGAACAAGCTTTGCAGGTTCTCCGTCAACCGCACTGAATTTATGGGGATAATCAGTGTAATTAGGCAAAGTAGCCGCAAAAGAAGCATCAAATACAAGTCTTGATACAGCAGTATGGTCAGGCATATAATCATCAGGATTATGGGTTATTATAACATCAGGTTGAGCATAACGAATTACATCAATAATTTTTTCCCTTGCCTCTTTATTGTTATCATAAATGTTTAGGTCTTCGAAATCGGGGCAAATAACCTCGATACCCGCAAGACTTCCTGCCTTTTTTGCTTCGTTTTTTCGCATAACAGCAAGTTTATCAGGCGGAATTACAACATGCCCTAAATTTCCGTTTGAAACATGGCAAACTATAACCTTATCGCCACGCTTTACACATTTTGCAAGTGTTCCTGAACAAGCAATTTCAACATCGTCCGGATGACATCCGATAGCTAATATATTCATATATTCAATCAACCCTCTTTTATTTAGTGACTTTACAAGACAATTATATCAAAATCAACAGTTGCAAAACAAGTCAAAATCAGGTACAATACTAACACTATTAGGTACAGGAGGATTGTATGAAAACCAAATATACAAAATATTCTTTTGAAAATGTAATAAACATCAAGTCGATTATCACTTTGTTTTATATGGAATTATCTAAAAATTTTAAGTATGATGGCGAAAGGCATAATTTTTGGGAGATGGTGTATATCGACCAGGGAGAAATGCATTGTATTGCTGACGATAAATCCTTTGTACTTAAAAGCGGTGAACTTGTTTTTCATAAACCCAATGAGTTTCATAACTTAATGGGAGATAGCATTCATTCGCCCAATGTAAGCATAATTACTTTTGAATGTTCAAGTCAAGCCTTATATAAATTTGTCGGAAAAATTTTTAAACTGAATTCCGATGAAAAAAGTATGCTCTCGCTTCTTTTCGAAGAAGGTTTATCCTGTTACAGTTTAGAAGATGAAACCAACCCACTGATTCAAAAAATATATAAAAAAGACGATGCACCTTTTGGAAGCAGTCAAATGATTAAAAATATTTTGGAAATATTCTTAATTCAATTAAGCAGAAATAATTTTGTCGCTACAACTAATGACAGGAGAAACCATCTAATTGACGGTGTTACCATTTCAAATGAGATAAAAGTAGTTCTTGATTATATGAACGAAAAACTATGTGATTCCATTAGTGTTCATCAAATTGCAAAACAACTCAATTGCAGTGAAAGTTATTTAAAAAAAGAGTTTGCAAAATACTACAAAGGCGGAATTATTAAATATTTTAATTCCTTAAAAATTAAAGAAGCAAAACATCTAATAAGAAACGAAAAAATGTCTATGGCGGAAATATCGGAAAAATTGGGATTTGATAATCCGCAGTATTTTTCAAGATGTTTTAAACAATTTGCGCATATTTCTCCTTCGCAATACAAAAAATCAATTATTAAATAATTACAAATTTAAAAAGGGCTTTTTTTCTTATTATAAATACTGGCGCATTGTAAAATGAACCTGCAATAGTAAGAAAACAGAAAAAAGTATCCATAGTGACAAACCTGTGGTAGAATTGAGATTGGACAACAACAATTCTGAAAGGAAAATCACTATGGACATTCCAAAGTATACCACAAAAGCTCGCAAAGGGCAACACCTGACTGCCGAAGAACGGCACGACATTGAAGTTCATCTGAGAGACGGTTGGTCAACATACAAAATCGCCAAACATTTAGGTCGGTCGTATAACACCGTTAAGGGTGAAATCGAGCGAGGCACTGTACTTTTGTACAACGGCAAGGTCAAGCGATACAAAGCTTCCGTGGGTGAGCAAGTATATAAAGCACACCATCACACTGCTGAAGCCATTAGCGAAGCACTCCAAAAAATGTTGGCATATTTTTCAGAACAATACAGTTCTGTATTTAAGACAATAACAGCAGAGAATGGTTCCCTTTACGGCAACAAGACCGGCATATTCCCCGTTATAAACTTCGATTGCAAAGATTTTTTATGTGACAAAGTAATCTCCTTGCCTATTCAAAGCGCGGATACATGTATAAAGGATTTTGAAAAATGAAAGCTCTGTCCCTTTTCGAGGAAAACAGAGCTAAAAAGATGAGCGTATTTTATAAATTACTGCACCGACTATCAAACGAAAATTCGGTTGTTTTTTCACAAACTGTATATTCCCTGTTAAACTCCATAACAAAGCCGCCCGAAATATTTTCGGAAAACAAGAGCGG
The DNA here is from genome assembly GCA_016293435.1 of Clostridia bacterium. Classification (GTDB taxonomy): domain Bacteria; phylum Bacillota; class Clostridia; order UMGS1810; family UMGS1810; genus RGIG1828. The sequence goes on along the minus strand of JAEDEG010000011.1, from coordinate 1,996 downwards.
ATTCTCGGAATTTGATTCAAACATATCGTAATGGTTCGGAACATTGGTCTTTGCGCCGATTTTCTTTGCGGTAACAAGCGCCTCGTCCACATTCATATTTCCGAGTCTTCCGTTAATACAGATAAATGTGACGTCAGGCTTATATTTTGCTATTTCAAACAGCTTTTCATTGAAAAGCGTATCTCCGCTGAAATAAAGCGTTTTATTCTCCGCTTTAACTATAAGCCCGAACGCCTCGACCGTATGGTCGGCAAAGACAGCGGTTAATTCGAAATCGCCGACTTTTATACTGTCGCCGACATTAAGCGCGGCGGCATTTTCTCTGCCGAGCTTTTTAAGTTCTTCCTTGCCCTCGTTTGTGGTGATATAAAACTGTTTTTCGTTAATTTCCGTCACTGTGTCGGGGTCTAAATGGTCAAGGTGATTGTGGGTGCAGATAACCGCGTCGCACTTTATATCTTGTGGATTTATCGGAACAGGGAGTGTGCGGGGTCTGCCCGCTACGCGGTTTACGCTGTCCGAAAGATATGGGTCTATAATTATTTCGGTATTGCCCGATTTAAGAACATAACCGCTCTGACCTAAAAACTTTATTTTCATTGTACGCTTTTTCCTCCGTCAACATAAATCGACTGCCCCGTAATATACCGTCCCTCATTAGAGCAAAGCAGGGATACTATTCCCGCGCAGTCCTTGGGTTCTCCATAAAAGCCGACAGGAATACTGTCGGTCACCTTTTTGGCATATTCGGGGTCTGACAGCGCTTTAACATTGCGGTCGGTGTAGATAACGCCCGGAGCGACGTTATTTACTGTAATACCGTCCTTTGCAAGCTGTAAGGAGAGCGACTGCACCATATTGGTCTGCGCCGCCTTGCTTGCGGAGTAAACAAGCATATCCGGGTGGGGCTTTGCCTCCTGCACCGAGCCGATTGTGACAATTCTGCCCCAGCCGTTTTTCTTCATATAAGGCACAGCCGCCTGAATTAACAGCATTGAAGAAACAAAGTTGCAGTTAAGCTGCTCATAGCAAGCTTCTGTTGTGATTTCCTGCCAATGTGTACGGTACTGCAAGGACGCGTTCAGAATAAGCACGTCTATATTTTTTACACAATTTGCCAACCTTTCGGTTTGCTTTATATCGCAAAGGTCGGCTGTTATAACCTCGGCTTTTCCGCCGTTTTGAGTTATTATTTCCGCTGTTTCCCGCGCTTTTCCTATATTTCCCGCCGCGTGAACATATACATAATACCCGTCCTTTGCAAGGCGAACCGCTATCGCCCTGCCGATTCCTCTTGAAGAACCCGTAACTAAAGCTTTTTTCATTCTATCACCCTTATAAAGACAGTTCAAAGCTGCTGCTTTCATTTTTATGTATGGCAATTTCAAATTCTTTGCCCTCTGCTTCGGCGGTATATTCGCCGAAAAAGCCGCGGAATTCTACATATCCGTTCTTGTCGGTAGTAAGCTCTAAATCGGTATGCCAGATTTCGCCGAACAGCTTTTTAAGCATAATCGCAGATTTCTTAGGCGTTAAATCGTGATGCCAAAGTCCGCCGCGGCAGTTGTTTTCCACCCAATTTGAATCACCGGTATAAGCGTAGCCGTCCACCGTGTTCCAATACACAATCGTATTAACCGCGTGGTGAGAAAACCAAACTGAATACCAAAGCTTTAACATATCCGCCTGCAATTCCTCGTCCTCGGAACTGTCACCGAATGTAGGAACGGTAACCTCTGTAATTTCCAAGGGAAGTCCAAGCTCGGCAATTACATCAAGACCTTTAAAATAAAGCATCGGGTCGTTCATCGGAACACCGCTCCTGACGGATTTTTCATATTCCTCCGGGGTATGCGAGGTAGCGCCGGTAAACAAGTGATTTTGAAGACCAATTTTGTCAATCTGCACGCCCTTTAGCAATGCATTTTCAACCATCATGAAATATGGGTGTCTGTAATCCGCACACGCCAAATTTTGAATAGGATTTCCCTCGTTT